>JBILEG010000226.1:0-5898 GCA_044352225.1 Pseudomonadales bacterium
CCTGCGTCGGCGCAGACACTGCCACTGCGGAAACGGCGAACAGCGGTTTGGACATCTTCATGATGCCGCCCCGATCACAGCCGCCTCGCGCCGCAGTTCCGCAGCCATGGCATCGAAGCGCCGGCCGGCGTGGCGGGCGTAGGCGAAGGCCACGCCAAACGCCATGGCGAACTCCGACAGCGCGAACAGCAAGCCGATGTTGACCGGGCCCCACACACGCGTGCGGAACAGCTCGGGAAACCACGCGGCCCCCAGAGGCAGCATGAGATAGAAGGCGATGGAGAACGCCATCAGCGACCAGAGAAAACGGCTTTTCTCGCGGTGAAGACGCTGGAAACGCGGATCGGCATCGATGGCTTGCCAGTTCATGCGCGGACCTTCGTGTTATGGTTCCGGAAGCCTAACAAGGCTACCCCCGATTACCAACCGCGCGGAGCCAATGCATGCCTGCACGCAGCCTGTTGCTCGTCATCCTCTTCGCCCTGTTGCCCGGCGCCGTGCTCGCGCAGTCCTGCGCGGGGAACACCCCATGGGCTCTGGTGCTGCACGGCGGATATCTCGACTACGAGGAGGAAGTCACACCTGCACACCGTGCGTTGATCGCGCGGTTGCTCGAGGAAGGCAATCGCAGCCTCTCGAACGGCGCCAGCGCGCTCGATGCGGTGAGTGCCGCCATTCGCGTGATGGAAGACTCCGGCCTGCTGGATGCGGGCAAGGGATCGATCGTGAACACCGAGGGCTTCACAGAGACCGACGCCTCGATCATGGAGGGTGCAACAGGCCGCTCAGGCGCTGTGGCGGCGATGCAGCAGGTGCGCAACCCGATCCTCGCCGCACGTGTGGTGATGGACAAGACGAAGCACGTGCTGCTGGTGGGTGCGACGGGCGAGCAGAGCCTGCGCAAGCTTGGCGCGGAAATGGTCGAACCCTCGCGCTGGTATCAGGAATACGTGCCGGCACCCAAGCCGGTGGAGCGCAAGCACGGCACCGTCGGGGCTGCCGCGCTCGATCGCTGCGGGCACCTGGCCGCGGGCACCTCCACGGGCGGCTGGCCAGGCAAGCTGCCGGGCCGCGTGGGCGACAGCCCGATCATCGGCGCCAGCACCTACGCCGACACGCGGGTCGCGCTCTCGGCCACGGGCGTGGGGGAGTACTTCATCAAGCGGGCGGCCACACGGGACATCGCCATGCGTGTCCAGTATCTGGGCCTTCCCCTCAAGGCTGCCGCCGACCATGTGGTGAAGACCCTGATCGGCGGCGAAGACAAGGCAGAAGGCGGAGTGATCGCCCTTGGCAGCGACGGCGAGGTAGTGATCAACTCCAACGGCTACGGGATCCTCTGGGGCGCGGTGGGGCAGGGGTTGCCGGCGGTGTCCGGGACCAGGGAGCCCGCGCCTTTTCAGGTGACATCACAAGTCGATAACGTCTCGAGATAGTTTCATCGGGTTACGGTATGTCTGTATTAGCTTTTGAAAACAAGGGATTGCAGATCCAGAAACAGTAACCCTCGGAAAACGCTTGCACTCGGATGCCCTCCCGTTCACCCTGTGCGCGTTCCCTTTTTTGCAACCGCTACGGTGGAGCATTCCCATGAACATCCTGACCAGAACCCTCCTTGTGCTGCTGCTCGGCAGCCTGTCTTCAGCTTTCGCCCGGGCAGATGATGCCTACGCCGAGACCATCCGCGTGTTCAAGGCGGCCGGCGAGAGCAGCAAGTTCTTCGACAAGTCTTACGGCTATGCCGTGTTCCCTACCGTGGGCAAGGGCGGGCTCGTGATCGGTGGAGCCAGGGGCAAGGGCAAGGTCTATGCGCGCGGCGCTTACGTCGGGGACTCTGTGATGACGCAGCTTTCGGTGGGTTTCCAGTTGGGCGGGCAAGCCTTCAGCCAGATCGTGTTCTTCCAGGACAAGCGCTCGCTGGACGAGTTCACCGGCACCGGCTTCGAGTTCAGTGCCCAAGCCAGCGCCGTCGCCATCACGGCAGGGGCGTCGGCCTCGGCCGGCACCACGGGCGCCTCGGCAGGTGCGAGCGGCGGCAAACACGATGCATCGACCGTTGCCACGGACTTCTACAAGGGCATGGCGATTTTCACGGTCGCCAAAGGCGGCCTGATGTACGAAATCTCGGTAGGCGGACAGAAGTTCGATTTCACGCCTGCCGGGCGCCGCTGAGCGATCAGCCGGCGGGAGGCCGCGCCGCATCGCGGTGCGGCAACTCGCCGGTCAGAGAACGCTCCAGATCCGGGTTCTCGGTGTCTTCGGGGCGCAGCAGCCCCTCCCACTTCGACACCACCGCCGTCGCCACGCTGTTGCCAATCACATTGGTGGCCGAGCGCGCCATATCGAGGAAATGATCCACGCCGAGCAGCAGCAGCAAGCCCGCCTCCGGGATGTTGAACTGCGAAAGCGTGGCCGCAATCACCACAAGGGATGCGCGCGGCACGCCGGCCATGCCCTTCGAGGTCACCATCAGCGTGAGCAGCATCGCCATCTGCTGCCCGACTGTGAGTTCGATGCCATAAACCTGCGCGATGAACATCACGGCGAAGGTGCAGTACATCATCGAGCCGTCGAGGTTGAACGAGTATCCCAGCGGCAACACGAAGGAGGCCACACGGTTGCTGCAGCCGAAGCGTTCAAGCTGCGCGAGTGTCCGCGGATACGCGGCCTCGCTCGACGCCGTGGCGAAGGCGAGCATCACCGGTTCGCGCACGGCACGGAACAGACCCACCGCGCGCCGGCCGATTACGGCCCACGCCGCAGTGAAGAGCACCAGCCACAGCACCACGATGGCGAGATAGAACTCGAGCATGAACTCGCCGTAGACGGCCAGAATCCCGAGCCCGCTCTTGGCCACCGCAGAGGCCACCGCGGCAAACACTGCGAGCGGAGCGAACCACATCACCAGCATGGTGAGTTTGAGCATCACGTAGGAGAGGCCCTCCAGCGCTTCCACGAGCACGGCTGCGGGTTTTCCCACACCCGCGCAGGCCACACCGAAGAACACCGAGAAGACGACGATCTGCAGGATCTCGTTGCGTGCCATGCCGTCGACGATGCTGACGGGCACCAGATGCAGGATGAATTCCTGCAATCCGAACTGCGTGGTGGTGATGCCGCTGCTGGCGCCCGCCTCCGGCAAGGTGATGCCTGTACCAACGCCGGGCTCGAAGAAATTCACCAGCACGAGCCCTAGCGACAGCGACACCAGCGAAGCGCTCACGAACCACACGAAGGCCTTGAACCCGATACGCCCGACCGAGCCCGTATCACCCATCTTCGCGATGCCGACCACCAGCGTGGCGAAAACGAGCGGCGCGATCACCATCTTGATCAGCCGCAGGAACACGGTGGTCACCACGGTGAAACCCTGCACCCAGCCCGTCGTATCCGCGACGGTGGCGTGCAGCACCGCGCCGCAGCCGAGCCCGAGCACAAGCCCGACCAGGATCCACGCGGTGAGCGAATGACCTGACGATGAAGACGAAGAGGCGGCGGCCTGCATGGGCGGGGTTCCGGCGTGGGCGGTGACCGCGCCACGGTGTCACGATTCCCCACCGCCTGCCAAGTAGGAGCGGGCCATGCCCGCGACAGCTTCAACCCGGCGCAGCAATCAGCTGCCGGCCAGCGACAGCCGTTCCACCAACTGCGCCGCCGCCGCGTGCGGATCGATGGCAAGCGAACGCACACCCGCGATCAAGGCGGCAGCGTCAGGGCGGGCCAGCGCAGCCTCGAGCAGGCGACGCGTGGCGGCATCGCGCAGCAGCTTGTGGAACACCGCATAGGCCCGCGCCGAGCGGCGCCCCGTGATCTCGCCGCTTGCACGCAGCGACTGCGTGTGCGCGTCGATCGCATCCACCACCGCGCCACCGCCCTCGCGCCGCGCAGCCACCGCAGGAATCACCGGTGGCACCCACGCGCCGTCGCCGTGGTGCTGCGTGCGCAGGTGCAGGGCGAGTTCGAGCTGGCGCTGCGTCTCGGGCGCGCCGTCACGATCGGCCTTGTTCAGCACGAAGACATCGCCCGCCTCCATGAGCCCTGCCTTGATCGCCTGCACCTCGTCACCGAGGCCCGGCACCGCAACGATCAGCGTGGTGTCCGCCAGCGCGACGATCTCGATTTCTTCCTGACCCACGCCCACCGTCTCGACGAGGATCGTGTCGTAGCCCATGGCATCCAGCACGAGCAGCGCATCGAAGCTCGCCCGTGCGAGCCCGCCGTGCTGTCCGCGGCTGCCCATCGAGCGGATGAACACGCCGGGATCCGCGGCGTGCTGCTGCATGCGGATGCGGTCACCCAGTACCGCACCACCCGAGAAGGGGCTCGAGGGATCCACCGCCACCACGCCCACTTTATGGCCGCGCGCGCGCAACTCCCCGATCAGCATCCCCGCCAGCGTGGACTTGCCCGCACCGGGCGCTCCTGTAATGCCCACTACGCGTGCGCGTCCGGTGTGCGGATAAAGCTGCGCGAGCACTGCGGCACCGCGCGGGTCGTCGTCTTCCAGCCAGCGGATCAGGCGCGCACCGGCGGGAACCTCGCCTGCCAGCACGCGCGCTGCGATATCCACGGTCTTCGGGTCGTTCACGCCGCGTGCGCCTGCCTGAGGGTTCGCCGCGATGGTAGGCGCATCGGCCAGCCCCGCCAATCCTCGCGCCCGCACACCGGCTAGAATCCGGGCATGCAGAGGACATCCGCACCATGAGCACAGCCGCGCTCGCACAGGCAGCAGCCGCACTGCAGCGCGGCGAACTCGATGCCGCGGAGCAGGCGCTGCGGGAGACTCTGGCGCAAGCCCCCAACATGCCACAGGCCCTGCATCTGCTCGGTGTGGTGGCTTGTCGCAGGGGCGATCAGGCAAAGGGCAAAGCCCTGATCGAGCAGGCCCTGCAGCAGCAGCCCGACAACCCTGTGATGTTGAACAATCTGGGGCACGCCTGTGCGGAACTTGGTCTGGTGGAGGACGCGGCGGCGCTGCTTGCACGTGCGCTTGCGCAGCGTCCGGAGCTGACAGGTGCCGCGCGTGTGCTGGGCGAGCTGCGCGCCGACATCGCCCGCAAGGAAGACGCGACGCGCGCGCACCACAACGGTGATACCAGCACCGCGCGCCGCCTCTACGAACAGATCCTCGCGCGGCGCCCTGCCTACGCCGAAGTGCTGAACAACCTCGGTGTACTGATGCTGCAGAGCGGAGACCCGGCGAGCGCCGCGCGTCACACCCGCGCAGCCATTGCCGCCAAGCCCGATCTCGCGGATGCCCACGCCAATCTGGGCGCCGCGCTGCGCCACCTCGGGCATATCGAGAAAGCCATCGCCGCCTACCAAAGGGCGCTCGCTCTCAACCCGCGCATGAGCGAGGCGCACTACAACCTGGGCCACGCGCTGGTGGCAGCGCAACGGCTCGAGGAGGCGGTGGAGGCCTATGCCGCAGCCGTCGCGGTGGACCCCACGCACGGCGGCGCGCGCGTCGGCATCGCGCACCAGCGACGCCACCTCTGCGACTGGCGCAACCACGAGGCCGAGCGCGCAGATGTGCTCGCACTGGTGCAGGCGGGCTCCAAAGACGTCTCGCCTTTCGATGTGATGATCGCCACCGACGACCCCTTCACGCAGGCGCTGGCGGCCAGGCGCATGTCGCAGCGGATGGCGGGCGGCATTGCGCCGCTGGCTCCGCGCACATTCGAGGCGCGCGATCGCATTCGCATCGGCTACCTCTCATCGGACTTCCGCCGGCATCCGGTGGCGTGGCTGGTGACTGACATGCTGGAGCGGCACGACCGCAGCCGCTTCAGCGTGCACGCCTACTCGCACGGCGTGGACGACGGCAGCGCCGAACGCAAGCGCATCGCCGCGGCCGTGGATGCCTTCAGCGACATCCGCACGCTCCCGATGGACGAC
>JBILEG010000014.1:0-17863 GCA_044352225.1 Pseudomonadales bacterium
CCCTCGCGATCGAGGAAGGCGTTGTTCTGGTTGCCGACGGTGCGGATGCCCGGGTAGGTGGCGTTGTTGGGACGCAGATAGCCGTTGTCGAGGGCTTCGTTCGCCGAGGTGATCGGACCGAGGTTGCGACCGGCCTCCACCACCAAGGTACCCGGACCGCCGAGCTCCACGAAAGCGACGCTGCGTTCGGGCGCGAGCGGCGTGTTGTAGAAGTCGCGGCCGGCGCGGATGCGCGTGACGTCCGAGGCGTAGAGATGCTGGCCGCGCAGGCTGAGGTCGACGATGTCGAGACCGGCATTGAGCAGCGCGGGCTTGCTGAAATCGAGCTGCATCGCGCCCACACGCCCGCCGCTGCCGTCGGTGATGCTGCCGCTGCGGCTGTAGATACGCACAGGTTCGGCGTCGTTCGCGTGCAGCCCTGCCGGATCGTGCAGACGCAGCGGAGAGTCGACGCCCGCGTAAATGAAACTGCTGGCGATGCCACTGCCGAAAATCGGGTTTGCCTGCGAGGGCAGAATCGCCTCCGGCGCATCGATCAGCCCGAAATAGGTGCCGTTGGCAGTGCCATTCGCGAAGCGGATGTCGCCGTCGGCGATCAGCTCCAGCTGACCCAACGGCGCCGGGTAGAGCTCGCCGTTGGCGCTGATGTCGATGCCGCCACCGAGCGCGTTAAGTACGAGGGTGGAAGGCAGAACGAAGGAATACGCGGGCACCAGCGCGCTGCGTGAGCCGAAGCTGAACTCGCTCACAGTGCGGCGCAGCACGATGTCGCCGGAACGCGCGCTGACTTCGAAGGCAGAGTCGGTGGAGTAGGGCTGCGAGTCAAAGGCGACGAAGAGGTACGAGGGGTTGAACACACCACCGATGTCCACCGAGCCGCCCGCCGTGAGACGCAGCCGCGCATCCTGCAACGCGATCAGCGTGGCGAGCGGCAGGCCCACGGCATTGCTCAGGTCCGCGCGCACGTCGCGGCCAGCGCGGATCAGGCCCTCCCCTCGCGAGACGAAGAACGCCCCGCTCAGGATGTCGCGGCCCGCGTCCACCGCGACGTCGCCGCCACCCACCGTCACCACCTCGCTGCTCCCGTCCCGTGTCACGGTGTACCAGGTGGTGGGAGAGGAAACGGAGAGGTCGCGGACATCACGGCCCGCCTCGATCACGATGTTGCCGCCCGCGCTCAACACGCCCTGCCCGAAAATGCCGAAGCCGATCGAGGAGCGCGTGGGACGCACGCAGCCGCTGGTGCCGGTGAAGATGCAGCTCGCCTGCATCCACGGCCACCAGTACTGGCTGAGGTTGGTGCCCTTCTTGCCCGTGCGCGCCCCCTCGTCGGTCACCTGCTGGATGCCGACGATGTCGCGCAGCGCGCGGATCCGGAGATCACCCGCTGCTTCCGGATTGACGAGCCCGGTGTCGATCACCACCGGCAGGCCGCCGCTGCCTTCCAGCACCGTGGACACAGGCAGCAGCGTGGCGCCGGCGACGGGACGTCCGGCGGTGTAGATCACGCCCGGCGCTACGGCGTCCAGCATGGCCACGTCGCCCGCGGCCGCGATCGCAATGGAGCCCGTCCCGGTACGCACCATCGTGGGCGCCACCACCTCTGCAACGGAGCCGTTGCGCCGGCGGAAATTCGCGCTCTGGTGCTTGTCGAGCAGCACACTGCCATCGGCACCGGAGAGCAGTGCGAGCGGATCGGCGCTGCTGTCATCGGCGCCGGCGACGAGGCGATAAGAACTGGAATCGACGCCAAGGAGCAGCCGCGCCTCGGCCGTACCCGAAAGCGAGGCGGCGAGGTTCGCCGACAACAGCGGCAGCGGATTCGCGAGCGTGGCCAGGGGTGAGGCCGAGTTGTCGACGGCACCGCCGGCAGTGAAAGGGTTGCGGTTCTGGAAGAAACCGTCGCTCAGGCTGGCGTCGAGCCGCAGGTCACCCGCTGCACGGAGCGTGAGTACGGGCGCGATGCTGCCCGCGTAGCGGTAATCGAGTTCCAGCAAGCCGTCCTCGCCGCGACGGCCCGCGCCAAGGTTCCAGTCCGAGAGCACGCGGATGTCACCGCCCAGCCGGGATTGGTCGGTATTCAGCAATTCGATGCCGGGACGCAGGATCACACCCTCGCGCGCTTCAAAGCGCGCTGCGAAACCGAAGCCCGGGTCACGCACGAAGCCCGCCAGGGTGCCGGCGTAGAAATCGCGATGTGCGGCGTTGTCCGCGGCAAGGCCGTCGGCACCGAAGCGCCCGGCAGGATCGATGATGCCGTCGAAATGCAGCGCACCCGTGGTGTCGTCGCCGGTGCTCCAGCGCGCGTAGGCCTCGATGCCGATCTCGCGCGCGCCCGTGATGGTCGCAAGCGGATCGATATCGACGCGCAGATCACCATCGGCAAGCAGCGGGGCGCGCAGGTGCACCGTGCCGCCCGAGAGCCCGCCCGAGGTGCCACCCGAGACATCGATGCGCGCCTGCGCGCCGATGTCGATGAATCCCGATCCGGCCGCCTGCACCTGCTGGTAGCCATGCTCGGCGTCGGTGGCGCCGCTAGCCGTGCCCGTGGTGCCGATGGACACGTTGCCGCCGCGCTGATCGGGGTCCGAACCGGTGGCCAGGAGACTGCCCTGGATGTCCACGCCGCGGCGCCCGAAGAGCGCGATGCTGCCGCCGCGCAGGCCCGAGGCATCGAGCACGCCCTGCACCAGCACCTGCCCGCCGCTGCCCGCTGCGTCCGCGACGAGGCGGATGCTGTCGGCGCGCAAGGTGGTGCCCGCAGAGAGCGCGAGATTTCCGCGGCGCGTACGCACCGACACCTCGTGATCGAGGCCGCCCCCGGAGAGCTTTGCCACGAGCGCATCGAGGTCGGTGGCATCGCGCGTATCGAGCGAGAAGGAGCCGCCGATGCGGCCCTCCGAGGCCCCGCCCGAGAGCGCTCCGCCGAGCAGCAGGCCGCCCGCGTTCGCGCTGATGTCGATGCGCCCTGCATCGCCGCCACCGGCTGCGGCCGAGACATCCAGCACAGAGCCGGCGTCAAGCAGCACATCTGCGGCAGAGCGCAGCCGTATCTCGCCCGCATCGGCGTAGCGGACGACGTCGAAGAACGGGGTTCCCACGCCGCGCGCCTCGACGCGCGCACCGTCCTCGAGGCGCAGATCGCCGGAGGAGGAGACGAGCTCCAGGCTGGCACCGCGCACGCGCGTGTCGATGCTGAGCGCACCGCCCTGGAGCAACAGCCCGCCGCCGTCGGCAGTATCCGTTTGCGGGGCGGTGCTTCCCTGCGCATCGAGGCGGAGTTCGCCGCGGGTGCGCAGCGCTCCCTCGGCGCCCTGTTCCGCCAGCACCTGCGCTGCGTGCACACTGACATCTGCGGCGCCGGCGTCGAGTTCTCCGGCGCCGCGGAAGGCAAGCAGCCCTTCGGCCGAGAACGTGACGCGGTCGAAGCCCGAGAGCGCCGTCGCTCCCGCGCCGATGTCGATGCGCTCCGCGCTCAGGCTGAGCGCGCCCGTGCCGGCACGGGCGGCGAGCGATGGCGCACCGAGTGCGTTGTCGATGCCGAGGAACGTCGCGGCGATAGCAACATCGCTGCCGTCGCCGGAGAAACGGTTCGCACTCAGCCGCAGCCCGGCATCCAGATCGATGTCGAGATCGCCGAGGAACGCGATCTCGCCGCGGCTGCGCAGATCGATGGCATCGGCGCTGGCGAACTGCGCGAGGGTGCGGGAGTCGATCACGAGCCCGCGGGGCACGGCGCCCGTGTAGCCGTCAGCAACGAAGCTGATCCGGTTGCTGTTGGCGTCGATCGCTTTGGCCGAGAAGGTGGCTCCCGGGGCCACCAGCGTGCTGGCCGCGGAATCGAGCGTGATCGCCGCATCGCCCTTGATGCTGGCGCCCTCGCCGATGCGCAGCACACCGAAGGCGGTTCCCTCGGCATCCACGCCGGGCACGTTGAAACGGCGCACACTGACCGGCGCACCGTTCGACACGCGAAGAAGCGCACCATCCCCGCTGACGCCCGCCACACCCGGCACGCCGAAGCTCGCCGTCACGGGCAGTTGCCCGATCACGATGTCCACGGCCTGCGTCGCGTCGATGCTGCCCTTGGCCTCGATGCGGCTCCCGGCATCGAGCACCACACCATCACCCGCGGAATCCGCCCTCGCGACGAGGAGCACCTCGGGCGCTTCCAGAGTCTCGTCATCGTTCGAGAGCACCACGCTCGATGCAAGCGCCGTGATCCGGTCGCCAGCGGCCTCGCGGCTGCGGGTGCCGCCGATCAGCAGGCTGCTCGCCTCGAGCGCCACGAGGTCGGCAGCGCGCACCTGCACATGCCCGGCAAGTGCCGTGCTGTTGGCGTCCACGATCTGTATCCGCCCGGAGGCGATGTCCACCAGTGCGCCCGCGCCGCCCTGCCCCGCTGCCGTGCGCAAGTCCGCACCCAGGCCGAGCGTGCGCGTGGCGGCGATGACCAGTTGGCCCGCGTCCACAGGCAGCCGGGCCACGGCAGTGCCGGTGGCATCGGCAAGCTCGGGGAAGAAGGTATTGGCGCTGCTGAAGCTGTACTGGGAGTACTTCTGCCAGACCTCGCCCGATTGCACCAGAAACGCGGTGTTGCGTGCATCCGTGCTGCCGGTGAGCGTGTCGGTGAAGCGGCCGGCCACCATGAAGCTGCCGTCCGGCAACTGGAGATTCTGCGAGGGCAGTGCGTCGATCGCGGCGGTGTCCTGCACCACGCGATAGGCACCCGGGAGCGTCGCGTACTTCGCCGGCAGCAAGGTGTAGACGCCCGCCGGCAAGCCCGGTGCGCCGGAGAGATACACCGCCTGCCCCACGAGAGGATCGCCACCCACCAGCGCCGGATCGTAGGGTGCCGGCGAACCGGTATAGCCCGGGATGATCGCGTAGACGGGACGGGCATCGGCGTAGAGCGGCACCTGCACCGGCACGCCGCCCGAGTAGACCGTGTTGTACTGCGAGAGCACGTCGCGCGAGCCGCCCGTGCCCGCGACCCACTCCGATGCCTGCAGATCACCGCCACCGGCGAGGTCTATCGTGGCGCCGTCTTCCAGATCCACCGCGCCCGCACCGAGCGTGATGGACTTGCGCGGCGGTGCCAGCAAATCGGGGACGTTGGTCGCAGCGCCTGCATCCGAGGTGGCGCTGCCGTTGTAGCGCCAGTTCTGCCCGTCCACGGTCTGTCCGTAGGGAACCGTGAGCCCGTCCAAGGACACCGAGGTGACGCTCCCCGCGGCGAGTCGCAGCGAGTTCGTGACAAGCAACGGCAGCGGGATGATGCCCGGCTCACCGTTGCGCAATGTACCGGTGAAGCTGAAGAGCGCCTTGGTGGCAGCATCCTGAGGGTCAGCGACGCCCAGCACGATCTCGCCGCCCGGCGCGCGCAGCACGCCTTCCTGCACGATCTCCGGCGCCACCACCAGCAGGCTGCCGCCGGCAGAGACAGGCGTGCGGGCGTTCGCGGAATTGGCGTTGCCGAGGAATGTTACGGACGCATCCGGCGACACCACATCGATCACGAAGCGGTTGCCCGTGGCCGGATAGATCTGGGCAGCACTGAAGACCAGATCACCGGCGCTCAGCAGCAGGCCGGGCACTGCAGTGGCAGAGGTGAGATCGGTGCTGCTGCGGTAGTAGCCGTAACTCGAGGGCGTGAGCAGGCGGATGTCCCCGCTCGCCAGGAATTCAGCCTTGCCGAAATTGCGCAGCGCGAATTGCCCGCCCAGATCGATCAGGTCCGCGCTCACCCGGAGTTGCAGCCCGTCCTGTGAGGTCGGGAGTCTGGGTGCCTGCGGATAGACGCCGCCAGGCACATAGCCGTGGATGGCGACATGGGGCGCCTCCAGCCGCACGGTGGAATCACCGTCGGACGAGGTGCCGATAAGGGCCTCGGCATTGATCGTGATCTCTCGCGCCACCGAGATGACGAGATCCTCGCCCAGCGTGACAGCCACCGGCATGACCGAGTCGCTGAACAGGGGGTTGACCCCCAGCTGAAGCGTGTCGACACCGGATTCCTCGAGCACGTCGACACCGAAACCGATGTTGCCCGGCGCAGGCCCGAAGAGGCTCTCACCGGGTTCGAGTGCACCCTCAGGGAGACCGTCCGGGCGATTCGTGAGCACGAAACGTGTCGCGCCCTCGAAACCGCCGATCGGGCCGATCCGCGGGACCAGAGGCGTCACTGAAAGACTGCCACCCCGCGCCTCGGGAGCACCGCCGTGGGCGCTGATCACGCCCCGGTAGAAGAGTCCGGCGCCAGCGCCGAGGTAAATGCTGCCGGCATCGCTCCAGACGGTAGCGGGTTTGAGCCCGTCACGCGTCCTGCCGTCCGGAAGATCCAGCACGCCGCTCACGCCGGAGACGTCGATGCGCGCGCCGGGCGCGGAGGGATCACCGCAGCTCCCGGCATCGCGGCAGCTGAGCGCGATCACGTAGCCGGTGTCGTTGCTGAGGGTCACGCTGCCGCCGTCGAGCACCTGGCCGCTGCGCGGCACCGCGAGTACGCCATCGCTGAACACGGGTGCCCGCAGCGGGTCGAGTAGCACGATGCCGGAGACATCGAGCAGGCTCGAGGCGCCCAGCCACACCGACTTGCTGTCGCTGGAGTAGGCGCCGCCGTTCACGATGATGCCGGGGTTCTGCGCATAGCCCGCACCGCCGGTATCACCGGTGAGCGTGATCGAGCCCCCGTGCGCCACGATCTGGCCGTGCACCGTCAGCTGGTTGTTCGAACCGAAGACAACACGCGCGCGCGGGTCGGCCAGCAATCTGGCGCCCGGCAGCATCGACAGCGTGCCCGTCACGCCCTGCTCGTCGTAGTAGGGCAACACGCCTGCACCGGCGCGCCAGTTCAGGTAATCGCCCGCGAAGAGCGAGAAATCCGTGGCCTGACGGTGGTAATCGTCGAGGCGCTCCACCCGCGTGAAGATCCCCTCGGGGTTGGCGGCATCGGTGGCGTAGAGGTCGCTTCCGGTGGGCGCTGCGAGCAAGTTTGCATAGACGGGCGCGAGATTCGACTGCACGGGCCGTATCACCGTGCCCTCGGTGATGGTGGCGTCGTACTCGGCACGCAGCACGTAGGCCCCGAAGCCCTGCCCCTCGAACCAGTCCGGGTCGATGGCGAAGCTCCAGTCAGGTGTGCTCTCGTCGGCATCGCCGATCAGGATGCCCAGCGCCCGCACCGAGAAGGTGCCGCCACCCGAAAAACCGTAACCGCGGATCGCGCCGTCCAGCAGCAGCCGGCCACCGGTGGGCTGTTCGGTGGGCAGTGGCTGTGTCTCGGAACTGCCGAACTGGCCCTCGCCCACATCGTAGGTGAGCAACGACACGCTGCCGCCGCGGCCCTGGACGATGCCGTCTTTGCGCAGCAACTGACCCGAAGGCAGCACGCGGCCGCCGCTCGAGACATCGAGCAGGCTGGTGGCATCGAGCAGGATGGAGCCCGTGGTATCGGCCACGCAGGCCACGCCGCTCGTGCAGGCGGCACCCGTGAGGCTGGAGGACAGGCCGCGCTGCAGGGTGCGCAGCACAATGCTGCCGCCGTTGATGAAGGCGCCCCCCGAGATGTCCTCCGGGCCGCGTCCGCCATCGTTCACCCACAGGCCGCGCGCATCGAGTTCCACGCCAGCACCGACGCGGATATCGCCGGGCAGCGGCTGTGCCGTGGTGGGCAAGGGCCGCGTGCTGGAACCCACGATGCCGGTGGCGCCGGTGGCGGTGATGCTGATGCTGCCCGCGGGCGCGCTCAGGTCTGCGAGCACCGTGACACGACTGCCCGTGAGCGAGATGGCACCACCGGGCATGACCGCAACGCGTGCGCCCTCCTCGACCAGGATTTCACCGCCCTGGTTGGCTTGAGAGGTTTCGTCTGCCACCACCGTCACGGTGGCGAATCCCCACTCTCCCAGGTCCGCAGTCGCGAGACCGATCCAGCGCCCGGGGCCGGGTGCGTAGGGCAGCGGCAGCGTGCTGCCAGCGCTGAAGCCGGGCAACGTGGTCTCGATCGCATCGATCCCTTCGCGCAACACATAGCTCGGCCCGCTCACGAGCACCGAGAGATCCGGGTAGACCTGCGCGCGCAGTCCGTTGCCCGCGCCCGCGTAGAACTTTCCACCGGTGGGCATACGGCCCGCGCTGACTTGCCGGCGGCCGGCGATGGCCTCGGCAGACACATCGCCGTCGAGTTGCAGCGCGCGCTCGCCGTAGACGCTCAGTGAACCCGCGTTGCCACCCTGGACATAGGCCGGCTCGTACACCCCGCCCTGTCCGCCGACCAGCGGGTTGATCCACGTGGTGTCGGTGTTCCAGCGCGGCTGTTCGCTCACGAAACGGCCGGCCACACCGATGTAGGCGGCGTTGGGATCGGCGCTGCCGATATCGACGATGGCGCCGTTCGCGGCGATCAGGCGCGTGGTCTCGAGCACACCGCCCAGATAGTGGACATAGCCACCGTCCAGGTTGAGCTCCGAGCCGCTGCGCGTGATCACCTCGTCGCCGGCGAGCGCGATCGCGCCGCCGTTCTGCAGCATCTGCTGGATCTTGCGCGGTACCTGCTGCGCGTAGCCGCCCACATTGGCGAGGGGCGTGCCCACCCAGGCCACGCCGTCGCTGCGGGTGCCCGTGACGCGGGCGTCCACCGTGACGGGTATGCCGAAAAGCACGCCGCCGCGCTGCACGGGGGTGTCCGCGAGTTCGTTCTGACCAAGGCGCGGGACGGTGACGAGGTTTGCCGCCATGGGCAGCTCGTAGTTCGCGATGCCCGAGACATCGATCACTGCACCGGCGTCGATATAGACACGCCCCGCACGGAAACCCTCGGGCAGTACGGCGCGCGAGGTGGGCGAATCGGCGAGCGCAGTGATGCGCACCGATTGCCCGGGCGCCTCCAGCAGCGCACCGTTCTCGAGCGTGACCGCGCCACCCGTGAGGCGGATGCTGCCGGGCTGGAAAATCTGGTCGGCGGCCGGGCTGGAGAGCGTGGTCTCGCCGTTGCCGTCGGGCAGTATCGCCGTGACCGACGCGGGCCCGAGCCGCAGCGAGCCTGTGCGGGAGAGCACGCTATCGGTGCCCTGCTCGTCCTGCGCGAGGATATCGATGCTGCCCGCGCGCGTGACGCTGGTGGTGGAGGCGAGCACGCCGTCCTGATCGACGTCGAGGCCCATCAGGCGGATGTTGCCGCGGCGCGATTCGATCAGGCCGGTGTTGCTGACACGCGAGCGGGGCGTGGCATCGGCGTTGGCGTTCGCATCGTCGTTGATGCGCCCGGAGATCACCGGCTGCAGCAACAGCGAACCCGCGGCCGGGTTGCGCAGAGACACCCCGAGCCCGGCAGCGAGCATCACCTGCCCTTCGGTGGCCGAGATCGTGCCAGCGTTCAGTACATTGGGCGCCGCGATCAGCGAATAGCCCAGCGCACCCGTGGAAATGGACGAACCGGCGCGGATCTCGATGTCGCCCGGCAGTTCGCCGAGTTGCGAGAGCTTCACGATCTGCCCGGAGCCGATGCCGAGGATGTTGCCCGAGGCCGTGCCCGGGCCGATCGAGCTGATACCAGTATCGAGGAACAGCTGGTTGCTGTAGCGCAGGTAATTCTCGTCGTCGGCCGGCGTGAGCGAACTCGAGCCCGGCTTCATGTAGAGCGGCAATGTGGACGCGATCAGCGAGTGCACGTTCACCGTGCTCGAACCGCCGAAGATGATGCCGTTCTGGTTGATCAGGTAGATGCTGCCCTCGGCCTTGATGGTGCCGAGGATCTCGCTGGGCGAAGAGCCGGGCGAAACGCGGTTCAGCGCGATCCAGTCGTTGCTGCCGTCGCTCTGGCGCCCGGCACTCTGGTCGAACTGCAGCGTGGTCTGCTTGCCCACGTTGAAGGAATCCCACGTGAGGATCGCCTTCTCGGCGGTCTGCGTGACGGTGACGGTGGTCTTGCCCTCGGCACGCGTCTCCACCGGCAGGGCGGCGTTCTGCCACGCGCAACTGTTGGTGGGCGCGCAGCCCTGCGGGTTTGCAGCATCCGCGGCGGCGCCTGCGGCCACCTGCAAGCCGCCGGGTGCCAGGCCGTCGGGCACAACCGATGCGGCCTGCATCGCGAGCTGGCGCGCAGCGCTTTGCGCGGTCTGCGCCGCGACGATCGCCTCGGCCGCACGGTTCAGGTTGGCGATGGAGCGCGAGGCATGCTGCAGTGCCTGTCCAGGCGTGGTGATGGCAGGCGGCAGGCCGGGGCCTGTCATGGGCGCGGGCGCGGCACCGCCGGGCACCCCCGCAGCAGCGCCCTGCTGCGCGAACCAGCCAGGGCTGCCGAACTGCGCGGCGCCCGCGGGCACGGCCATCAGCGACGACGCCGACAGCCCCGCCAGGATGCATCGGCGCAGGTAGCCCCGCGGCGAGAGCCGCAGGCGGGGCGAGGCGCTGGTGGCAGGACGCTGGGACATCGGAGGTCAGCTGCCTGTGGTCGGCTCTGCCGCGGGGTTGCGCAGGTGCAGGATGAAATCGCGGATCACCCGGTCCCAGAGCTCGCACTGCGCGCAGAGGTAATCGTCGGTGACACCGCCCGCGAGCACGACGTCCATGGTGAGCACCAGAAAGGCGTCCTGCCGGAAGAGCCGCGCGAAACGCATGCTGCGGTTCCAGCCCTCGATCATGCCGGCCGGCACCTCGCCCTGGATGCTGATCAGGCACTGGAAGGCGAGATCGATGAAGGCGCCCGGTGCAGCGGGCGCGGCATTGCCGAAGCCGATGAAGAAACCAAGGCCCTGCGCGGCGCTCTGCACCTGTGGTTGCCCGGCCAGTTCCGCCACGGTGGCGCGGTAGCCGGTGCGCCGCAGGATCGCCGCCATCTCCTCGGGGTTCACCGCACTGCGCACAGCGGGCGATTGCTCGTTGCTCATTGCGGTGTCTCCGCCGATGGTTGCTGCGGGGCCGCGCTGCCGGTGTCGGCGGCAGGCTGCCCGGGCATGGATTCCGGTGCCAGCGGCGTCACCGCGGCATCGACGATGCGGTGGTGGTACTGCTGCGCGAGTTCCTCGAGCTTGATCCTGTGGATCCCCAGGATCGGCTCGCGGTCACGCGCGGCGTCGATAACGCCCTTGTTCTTGTATCTGGCGAGCAGTTCCTCGCTGATCGAGACCAGCGTGGCGTTGTTGTTCTCGCAACCCTCGACGTGGGTCGAGACCTCGCGGTGCAGTGCCTCGAACTTCTTCGCCTCGGCATCGCGCGAGCGCGCCAGCGCCACGGCCTGCTCATAGGATTTCTTCCACTCGCCAAGGGTCGTCTGGGCCTTGCCGATCTGCGCCTCAAGCCCGGCGGCGCGCTCGGTCTCGGCGGCGAGCGCGTTCTTTGCCTCTTCGAGCTCCGCCTTTCCTTCCGTGTTTTCGGCGCTCTTCGCGACCTCTGCCTTCGCTTTCTCCAGATCCGCCTTCAGCGTGGCGTTCTCGATCTGCAACTGCCGTTGTGAAGTGACGGCGGCGCGCAGCTGATCGCGCAGCCGCGCTTCCAGTGCTTCGTCCGCGCGCACGGGCAGCGCTGCCAGCAAGGCGATCAGCAGCACGACGGGGGTGGATATGCGCATCACCTTGCCCTGCCTCAGAAGCGTGCGTTCAGGTCGAGGAAGAGCACGTCGATCGCAAGCGGCGCGCCGGTCACCTCGGTCGCACTCAGCCAGCGCGCGCTCAGCCACGCGTTGTGGGCGATACCGTAGGCTCCGCCCACGTGATAGCCCTTGGCGTTGGTGCCGCCAAGGTGGAAATCCGAATCCGTGAAGGCATCGACCAGGGCGTCGCTCTCAAGCCGGCGGTAACCGCCGAACACGTTCCACTGCCCGCGCTCGGCGATCTTCGGCACGCCCCACAGCACGTTCAGCAGGAAGGCGCGGTTGCCGCCCTCGAAGGGCGGGCTGCAGCCGGGATCGGCGGCCGGACAGGGACCGAAATTGTTCACCGGCACCAGCTTGCGCACATCGCCCTCGTCGTAGCCGAAGTTGTAGGCGAGGTCAGCGTCCACGATCAGATGCTGGCCGTTGCGCAGCCGACGGTCGATGCGGGTGGTGAGATCCAGCACGCGGAACTCCGATGCCAACCCGAAGTACTGGTAGGTGGGATCCGTTGGCGCCAGCACCACGAGGTCCCGCAAACCGAACAGCGTATTGCCGCGCTGCATGAACAGCGGGCGGCTGCCATCCGAATCGCAGGAAACGGTGGTGGCAGGCGCATAGCAGGGCGAGGAGAGCTCGCCTTCCACATCGACGAATTCGTAGAACGCCAGCGCCGAACGCACCGAGAGCGTGTCGCTGAACTGCCACTCCACGCCGGTCTGCGCGCCCAGCAGCCATTTGTCGCGGCTGTTGCCCTTCTGCAGGCTGGTCGAGGGATAGTTGAACTCGGTGTTCTCGAGGCTGAACACGCCGAGCGTGGTGTGCTGCACCACCTCGCCGCCCCAGGGACGCTTGTGCTGCAGCGCGATGCCGTCGAAGCCGAGGTCCTCGTCCCACACGAGTTCGGTGGAGAGCCAGGGGTTGGGCATGCGCCCGCCCCAGAGCGAGAGCGACTCGTCGGGGCGGTAATTCATGTAGGCCCGGTCAATGACGAAGCTCTGCTTGTTGAAGCTGTTGCCGAGCGTCTGGTTGGTCGAGACCGGATTGGTGGCGTTGCCGGTGGAGAAACGGAACCCCACCGAAAAACTGTCCGAAACGTTCGCGAGCAGGCCGAGCCTTGCGCGGTACCGCGGCTGCTGGCGATCCTCGGTGCTGTTGTAGACCGGAAAGCTGAGCGGCTGCCCCACCGGCGGGTTGGTGTTCAGCGGCGAGCCTGCGTTCACCGCCTGGAAATTGATGAACTGCGGGCTGTTGGAAGGGTCGAGGTAATCGAACTCCTGGCGCAGCCGCACATCGCCGTCGAGTTGCATGGACTTGACCCACGCCGGAAGGCTGAAGGGCTGTGCCCAGTTTTCCTCGCGGGCGGTGGCGAGGACTTCGTCGCGCACTTCGGCACGCAGGCGCTTCTTCTCGGACTCGGGGATGTAGACCACGCGCACGCGGCCCTTGGGATCGGCCACCGGGGGTTGCGCCGCGGCAGCGGCTGCAACACTGGTGTCGGCCTTTGCTGCCGCAGCCGCTTGCTCGTCACGCAAACGACGGATAAGGCGGTCAGCGTCCTCGGGCGCGAGCGCGAAGCGATCAGCCAGCAAGCGGATCAGCTCCTCCGTGACGGTCTCCTTCGGGGCTGTGGCGCCGGGCGCAGCCGCCGCGCCGGGGCGCACGAAGGTTTCCTGGAGCGTCTTTTCCTCGGCACGCAAGGCAGCGCTGCCCGCGAGCAGCGCCAGCGAGACGCCGGCAGCAAGCGTGGCGCGTGAGCGCGGCACGGGACGGACGCAGGCGGCTGCCGCCGCGAATGCAAAGAGACTGTGTTTCATCAGGATGTACTCACACGCAGAACCACCGGTTGCGGCATACCCTTGGGCGGGCCATCGGCGAGTTTTTCCATGGCCATCAGGCTGCTCTCGAGAAGCTTGTCGATCTCGGCGTCGCCAGTGGACGTCTCGATCTCCACGCGCTGCGTGCTGCCATCGGGCTCGAACCAGAGCTTCACTGTCACGCGGAAGCGCGAGGCGCGCAGGCGGCTCTGGCGCTCCACCGACTGCTGCGCCTTCTGCTGCACCATCGCGGCATAGCGGGCGAAGGGGCTGCCGCCACCGCCACCGGCTCCGCCAAGGTACTCGCCGCCACCGGGCCGGCCTGCCAGACCGAAGGCATCACCCGGCCCTTCTCCTGCCGCATCGAGCGCGGGCGGTCCGGGCGGCGGCTCGGACTCCGGCTCCGGCGGCGCATCCAGAGGCTTGAACTCCTGCTTCATCTTCGGCTGCTCGATCTTCGGCGGCGGCGGTGGGGGCGGCGGCGGGGGCGGCGGCGGTGGCTGCACCAGTCGCAGCTTCACCACATCCTGCGCGGGCTTGCGGCTGCTCTTCGAGGAACCCGAGACCATGAAGAAAATCGCCACGCAGATCAGCACCACCACGGCGGTGATGCCAACCCCCGGCGCCCAGCGGCGCCAGCCGGTGGGCTTGTCCTCGTCGTCGTCGATCACTGCCGCAACCGCTTCGTCACTTGACCAGTTTCTGCGTGACCAGGCCGAGCTGCGTGATGTCCAGCTCTCCCAGCAGCGCGAGCACGTCGATCACGTGCTGGTATTGCGTGGTGCCGTCGCCGCGCACGATCACGGGAACGTCGGGCATCTCGGCTTTCTTCTGCTGCAGGCGGTCGGAGAGTTCCGGCATCGTCACCGGCACCGCATCCATGAAGATCTTGCCTTCGTTGTTGATGGTGATCGCCACCGTCTTCGGCTTCGAGAGACTCGGCTGGTCGCTCGCCTTCGGCAGGTTCACCTTCACGCCCTGCACGGCCGCCGTGGTCATGATGATGAAGATCACCATCAGCACGTAGGCGAGATCGAGCATGGGCGTGATGTTGATGTCGTCGTAGGCCTTGTCTTCCTGCAGTTGCATGTCGGTGTACTCAGTGGGCTGCCGTGGGATCGCTGTAGTTCTCGGCCATCCGTGTGACCAGCGTGTCGACGAATACCTGCATCTGCGCGGTGGTTTCCTTGTTCCGGGTGATCAGGTAGTTGTATCCGAACAGGGAGGGGATCGCGACGAAGAGACCGGTGACGGTGGCAGCAAGCGCCGCCGAGATGCCGGGCGCGATCGCGTTGATGTTCACGTCGCCGGCCGCGGCCACGCCGGCGAAGGTGATCATTACGCCCACTACCGTGCCGAGCAGCCCGATGAACGGCCCGCCGGAGATGGCGATGGTGAGCAGCACCAGCAGGCTGCCGAGCGACTGCACCTCGCGCACCAGCCGCGAATCGATGGTGGCGCGGATGGCCTCGATGGACTGCGGCGAGAGATAACCCTTCAGCATCCCGTGGTTGTCGACGGAGAGGCGCTGGCGCATCTCCTCGACACCGTCGCGGAAGATGTGCAGCAAGGGCGAGGTCTGCAGCAGCAGGCGGTCTTTCGCCGCGAGTTTGCCGGTCTTGGCGTCCTTCGCGGTGCTGCGGTCCAGTGCCAGGAAATCGCCCGCGCTCTCGCGGAAAAGCTGCATGAAGATCGCGTTCGATGCGGTCACGCGCGAGCTCTGCCGCGCCTTGATCCACATCACGTACCAGCTGATCACCATCATGATGATGCAGATGACGATCACGGCCCATCCGTCGAACGTGAGCGAGGAAAGGATGATGCCGATGTAGCCCGAGTGCGACTGCCCCTCGTCCACGCCGAACTGCACCATCTGGTCGCTGGGGCCCTGGTTGCCGGCCACGACGCTCAGGAAGCCCGCATCGCGCGCGACTTTCGCCAGCTGCAGTTCGTCGATCTCCCCAGTGAAGCCCTGCACCACGGGACCGCCCGGGATGTCCACGCGACCACCGGCGACCGCAGCGCTGGCAAGCGCGGGCAGCGCGGACTGCAGCACCGGTCCGGCCACGCCGTCGACAAAAAGCGTGACCGCCTCCGCCGTAGCCACGAGTGCCACGTGATGCCACTCGGTATCGGGGAGCGCGGCGGCGGGATCACTGCGCAGCACCTCGCCGATGTCGTTCGAGATCTCGACATAAGGAGCGCCACTGGCCAGACCGAGCTCGAGGCTGCCGGTGACGTCACGCTGCGAATAGAGCACACCGGAGGAGCCCGCCGCAGCGGGCTTCACCCACATCGACACGGTGAGCGTGCCGCCTGCGACGACGTTCAGCGAGGCCGACGCAGGCAAGGCGAGCACGGACTGCCCGTTGAAGGCGGCGGCACCGCCGACCAGCCCACCTTCCACGGAGGTGAAGGTGGCGGTGGCGTTGTTCTTGTACGAGGAGGCATCGACGGCCGGCGCACCCACCTCGCTCAGGTGGTAGACCAGCGTCTGACCGGAATCGAAGGTGGCGGCAGCTTCGTCACCGCTACCGACATCGGGGTTGCCGTAGTACATCCAGATCTTCACCGGTGTGCCGGCGGCGAGCTGCGGGATCTGCACCCAGACAAAGCCCATGTTGAAGACGGCATCGAATTTCTCGATGTGGTACTTGAGCGGTGTCTTGTCGTCGCCCGTGGTGAAGCGGATGTCGGAGCCGTCCGGCTTCACGTCCTGGAAGGCGAGCACGCCATCGTGCAGACGGATCAGCACCGGCACGTTGGTGAGTGCGGTGCCCGCAGGGAGATCCGCGGGCGCCGTAATGCTGATTTCCTTGCGGAAGGACCACTCGCCGTTCCACCACGCGAGTGCGGTGCCTGGCAACGCAAGCAGGAGCGCGAACAGCGCAGCTGTGCCGTGGCGGCGGCGGGAGCGGGACGACGAAGCGGTGATGGCAGACATCATGTGCATTACCTTCAGAAGGAGGTCCAGACCCGGAACAGCACGCGGTCCGATCCGGCTTCGGTGGAGGGTCCGTCCTCGAGGACGCGCGCCCAGTCGAGCACGCCGTTGAAATAGGAATAGAGCTGCAGATTGAGGCCGGCACCGACGCTCAGGAGCTCGGTGGTGTCCGGGGTGCTGTTGTCGGGCAAGGGGCCCTGCAGGCGCAGACGCGCCGCATCCACGAAGGCGAACACGCGCAATTCGCGGATGGGGCTGCTGCCGCCGGGGATTTTCAACTGCTCGCCGATGGAAGGGCTGCGCAGTTCCAGCGTGCCCGAGAGCCCGTAATCACCGAGCCCCTCGGCCTCGAGATAGCCGCGTGCGCTGTCCATGCCGCCCGCGCTGATCTGCTCGTTGGAGATCAGCGGCTGGTCCGTGATCTGCCCCGACAGCCGCGCGTAGAGCTGCGCGCCGTTGTCGAAGTCGTGGCGGTTGGAGAGGCTGGATCGCAGGTAGAACATCTGGCCGCGCGCCGAGAAACGGTTCAGCTGGATGGTGCTGGTGTCGCTGCCGAGCTGTGGCGAGGCAAAGGTGAGCGTGGTGTCGGACTGCACCAGATCCTTTTCACCCCGGTAGAGCACCGAGTAGCCGAGCGTGATCGGGAAGTACTTCACGGGCGTGAGGAAGTCCGCGCTGCCGAGCAGCGTGGTGGTGTCGAAATCCTTGTAGCCCACACCTACCGAAACCGATGGATAAAAACCCTCGGCCCCTTCGAGCTGACGGATGCCGAAGAGACTCACGCTGGTGCCGCTGCCGAGCACGTTGATGCCGCCGACGGTCGAGACGTCGCTGTCGGTGTTCAGCACGTTCAGCATCATGTTCCACGGGCTTTTGCCCAGCCGCGCGAGATAGGTGCCGAACATCACCTTGGCATCGTCGGGGTTCTGCGGCGCCGTCTGGAAAGAGAGAGAGAGACTGTGGCCGCGCTGGAACAGGTTGTCGTAGGAGAGGCTCACCAGCGAACGCAGCTCGCTGGTGTCCTGGCTGTAACGGTTGTTCAGTTCCAGCCAGCCGTGCAGCGGGAGTTTGTCGTCCACCACCAGATCGACATCGACGGTACCGGGGCGCGTGCCGGCCTTCAGCGCGGGCGTCACACGGCGGTCGGCCTGCTGGTTGAGCGCGACGATGTTTTTCTGGACTTCGTCGAAATCGGGCACCGTGCCTTCGGCAAGCGCGGGCGCGCCCTCGCGGATGCGATCGAGGGAATGGAAGCGCGAACCCACCACTGTCAGGTGACCGACGCGCCCTTCCTCTACCCTGAGCTGCACCACACCGTCGGCGGCGCTCTGGCGGGGAATGGTCACTGCCACGGTCTTGTAGCCACTGTCGCGGTAGACCAGCTCGAGCGCAGCCCTTGCCTTGTCCACGTCCTCCGCCGTGCGCGAAGGCCCCAGGAAGGGCATCACGGTGCTCTCGACGAGCTCGTCCGCGAGGACGGTGTTCCCGTCGACCACGAACTCCCAGATATCC
>JBILEG010000015.1:0-17806 GCA_044352225.1 Pseudomonadales bacterium
GGCCGCACGCAACCAGCGGCTTCGGCAGTTGCAGGCAGACATGGACGGCGCGGGCAGCTACGCCGCCTGGCGCGAAGCCGCCATGGCCTGGGATGCGGCATCCGGCCTCGAGGCCTGGAAACTCGATGATGCCTCCCCGTTCTACGACTATCCGCTCATACAGCGCCGCCTCGCCCAGATCCTCGCCGCGCGCGAGGGTGGCTACGTCAGGCGCCTGATGTTCCTGCTGCAGGAAGGGCTGCACGGCAACCTCGGCAATATCTCCAATCCGCTGCTCTACCAGTGCTGCCGCTTCGGCACCAAGCGCCTGATCGAGCGCTACCTCGACGAGGTCTGCGAATCGCTGCTCTTCCTTGCAGAATCGGGTGACCAGCACGTGCCGCGCGCCGAACTGCTCGAGTTTTTCGAATCGACCAGCCAGACCTTCGGGCAGTCCTGCCTGATGCTGAGCGGTGGTGCGGCGCTCGGGATCTACCACTTCGGGGTCGTGAAATCGCTGTGGGAGAACGGCCTGCTGCCGCACGTGGTGTCCGGCTCCAGCGCGGGTTCCATCGTGGCGGCCATGCTGGCCACGCACAACGACGCCGAACTCGGCGAGCTGATGCAGACGCGAGAGGGGCTGGTGGAACTCATCCGCTGGAACGACCCGCCCGTGCCCTATCTGTTCGACGTCGCGCACTTCGACAGCGAACTGGCGCGGCGCGTGCGCGACATGAGTTTCCGCGAGGCCTGGCGCCACAGCGGGCGCGCGGTGAACATCCCCGTTTCTGCCGAGGGCCGCCACGCCGAGGGCCGCTTGCTGAATCACCGCACCTCGCCGAACGTGCTGCTGCGCAGCGCCGTGCGCGCCTCCTGCGCCGCGCCCTTCCTGATGCCGCCGGTGGAACTGCTCGCGCGCACCATGGGCGGCGAGACCATTCCCTATCTCAAGGGCGCGCGCTTCCTCGACGGCTCCATCGGCGATGATCTCCCGATCCGCCGGCTCACGCGGCTCTACGGGGTGAACCATTCCATCGTGAGTCTGGTGAATCCTCTGGTGCTGCCCTTCGTTTCGCGACGCGTGCAGACCTCCGATGCGATCGGCGCGGTGGCTGGCCGCACGGCGGTGAAATTGCTGAAGGAAAGCGCCAACCTCTCGCTTGAGGCCCTGCAGCGCGGGCTGCCCTCGACAAACGCCAGTCTTGCGATACAGAAGTTCCAGTCGGTGATGATGCAGGACTACCGCGGTGACATCACGCTGGTGCCGCCGCGCAGGCTCGCGCACCTCTTCCGCATGCTGCGCAACCACTCGCCCGCAGAGGAGCGGGAGTTCGTGGACATCGGCATGCGCATCACCTGGCCCTGGCTCGAGATGATCAAGAACACGACCGCCATCAGCCGTACGTTCCGATCCTGTATCCTCCGCCTGCAGCCCGGCGCGCGTCCGGCGAGACGGAGCAATGCCGGATCGAAACGCAGGGGCCGGCGTCGTCAAACCGGAGACAAGACATGAGCGATTTCAGGAAGTGGGAGTGCGTGATCTGCGGCTTCATCTACGACGAGGCCCTCGGCTTGCCCGATCACGGCATTGCACCCGGCACCCGCTGGGAGGACGTACCCGAAGACTTCGAGTGCCCTGACTGCGGCATCAGCAAGTTCGACTTCGACCTGATGGAAGGCTGATCAGAAGCCCTCTGCCGGCATGGAACACTGGCAGAATTTCTCGCCGATCCACGCGGGCACGGTGCTGTGCTTCGCGATGGTGTGGGGGCTGCTCTGTGTGCGAGGGCGGGCCCTGCGAGGCACTCCGGCGCAGTCCGCATGGCGCGCCTTTCTTGCCCTCGCGGTACTGGGCTGCTGGCTCTTTGCCAACGGCGTGCAGCTGCTGCCCGGGCACTTCGATGCGGCGGTGGTGTTGCCCTTGCAGGTCTGTGATATCGCCGGTCTGGTCGCGGCCCTTGCGCTCTGGCGTCCGGGTGGCCTGCCCTCGGGGGTGCTGCACTTCTGGGGGTTGGGCTTCAGCATCCAGGCGATCCTGACCCCGGAGCTCTCCAACGGCCCCGCGCATGTCGAGTTCTGGACCTTCTGGCTGCCGCACGCGAACCTGACGGGCGCTGCCTGTTATGCGCTGCTGGTCGAGCGGTACCGGCCGGGCTGGGGCGATGCCCGTGTCGCTTTCGGCTGCGCGCTGCTCTACCTCGCGATGATCCTGCCCTTCGATCTGCTGACGGGTTTCAACTACGGCTACGTGGGACCGGCCAAGCCCGGCAATGCCTCACTGATCGACTTCCTCGGGCCCTGGCCCTGGCGCGTGGGCGCGATGATGCTGCTGACGGCGCTGGTCTTCGCGCTGCTCGCCTGGCCCTGGGCCCGCGCTCAGAAACCCCGGAGCCTCGCGTAGCGGTCGCGGTGGAACGCGCTGTCGCCCAGAAGCTGCATGCACACCCGCGAGCGCTTGAGGAACAGCCCGATGTCGAGTTCGTCGGTGGTGCCGATGCCGCCGTGGAGCTGTACGGCCTCGTTGGTGATGAGTTCCGCGCCATCGTTGGCGCGCGCCTTCGCGAGGCTCGCCAGCATCGGCAACATCGCGGCATTCGTGTCGACGCCATCGCAGGCCGCGCGCACCGCGGTGCGGAAGAGCTCCAGTTCCGCGAACATTTGCGCCGCGCGGTGCTGCAGTGCCTGGAAAGTCCCGATCACCGCCCCGAATTGCTCGCGCTGCTTGAGATAGGCCACGGTGCGGTCGAAGCACTCTTCCGCGCCGCCCAGCATCTCGGCCGAGAGCGCGGCACGTCCGCGGTCCAGCACCTGCGCGAGCACGGGCCAGGCGTTGCCTTCCTCGCCCAGCAAACTGCCTGCTTCCAGTTGCACCTCGTTGAAGCCCACGCGGGCCGCATTTCGGCTGTCCAGCAACGAGAGCCTGCTCCGCTCCACGCCGGGAGCGCCAGTGTCGACCAGAAACAGGCTGAGGCCCTGCTCCTCGCCCCTGCTGCCGCCGGTGCGCGCCACCACGACCAGCCGTTCCGCGCTGTTGCCGTCGGCCACGAACTGTTTCACGCCGTTCAGGCGCCAGCCCGCAGCATTACGCACGGCCGACAGGGCCACGCCTGCTGGTGCATGGCGGTGGGATTCCTCCAGTGCGAGCGCAAGCCGCAATTCGCCGGTGGCGACCAGCGGCAGGATCTCGTCTTTCTGCGCGTCGTTGCCCGCGAGTTCCACCGCGCCCGCGCCCAGCACGCAGGTGGCGAACAAGGGGGATGCCGCCAGCGTGCGGCCGCATTCCTGCAGCAGCAGACCCATGCCGGCGAAACCGAAGTCGAGGCCGCCGTATTGCTCGGGAATGGTGATGCCTGCCCAGCCAAGCTCGGCCATGCGTGACCACAGATCCATCGAATAACCGAGAGGATCGTGGCTGTCGCGCAACTGGCGGAAAGCCGTTACCGGTGCGTGATCGCGCAGGAATTCGCGTGCGGTGTCGGCGAACTGGCGCTGTTCTTCAGAGGGTACGAGTGACATGTGTGCGGGCTCCCGGGCCTGTGCTCAGATCACGCCGGGCAGGCCGAGGGCCCGCTTGGCGATGATGTTCAACTGGATCTCCGAGCTGCCGCCCGCGATGCTGAGCGCCTTGGTGCTCAGCATGCCGCGCGCGGTGTCGATCTCGGCGCCGGAGAACTCCTCCCCGTCCCAGCCGAGCCCCTGGCTCCCCATCATCGCGACCATCAATTCGTTGCGGCGTTTTTCCTCCTCGGTGCCGCAGTACTTCATCACGAGCGCCGTGAGGCCCGTGCCTGCGCGGGCCTTGGCCTCTTCCATGATGCGTTGCTGCGTGAGGCCGATGGCATGCATCTGCATTTCGTGACGTGCGAGGCGGTCACGCATGAGCGGATCCTCCACCTGGCCGCTCGCCGCGACGGGCAGGTAGCGTTTGGCGCATTCCACGGCGCCATAGGCGCGGGTTGCGCTCTCGACGCCGATCTCGGACATCAGCTTGCGCTCGTGTTTCAGCAACGCCTTCGCTACGCCCCATCCGCCGTGCAGCGGGCCCACGAGATTGCCGCGCGGTACGCGCACGTTGTCGAAGAAGGTCTGGCAGAACTCCGACTGGCCGCTGATCAGTTCGATCGGCCGCACCGTGATGCCGGGCGAGGCCATATCGATCAGCAGGAAACTGATGCCCTCCTGCTTGCGGGCAGCGGGATCGGTGCGCACGAGGCAGAAAATCCAGTCGGCGCGATCGGCCTGCGAGGTCCAGATCTTGGAGCCGTTGATGACGAAGTGTTCGCCGTCGATCTCGGCGCGTGTCTGCAGGCTCGCGAGGTCCGAGCCGGCGCCGGGTTCGCTGTAGCCCTGGCACCAGCGCGCGCGCCCCTGGGCAATCTCGGGGAGGTGGAGCATCTTCTGTTCGTCGTTGCCGAATTCCAGCAAGGCAGGCCCGAGCATCCAGATGCCGAGGCTGTAAAGCGGCGAGCGGCAGCCGAGACGGCGCATCTCGTCCTTGATGATGCGTGCTTCCTGCTCGCCGAGTCCTGCGCCGCCGTATTCCTGCGGCCACTCGGGCACCACCCAGCGCTGCTCGCGCATGCGCTCGAACCAGATCCGCGCGTCTTCCGAGGCAAAGCTGCCGTTGCGGCCGCCCCAGTACTGCTCGCCCGGCGTGATGGGCTGGCGCTGGCTGGCGGGGCAGTTCTGCTGCAGCCATTCGCGCACGGTGGCGCGGAACGTGGTGGTGTCGCTCATGCTCGTGAACCCCCGGTGTGGACGCTGGCATGGTAATCGAAGGGCGTGGGCGGGCGAATGACCGGAGCCGTCGCGTGCCACTGGCAGGGAAGGTCAGTCGGGCACGGCTAGGAGCGCGCCACCGGGTTCATTTAACATGCGCGAGTCGGCGCGTTGCCGGCGCTGACCGCGTGGGGAGTCCGGCATGAAGCGTCTCGAGGGCAAAGTGGCGCTGGTCACGGGTGCCGGATCCGGTATCGGTAGAGCGGTAGCCCTGCGGCTCGCGCAGGAGGGCGCCCGTGTGTTTTGCGTCGACCTGCAGGCCGAGCCGCTCGAGCAGACCTGTGAGTCGGTGCTCTCGTCCGGCGGTATCGCACTCGCCCGGCGCTGCGATGTGAGCAACGAGGCCGAGGTCCGCGCCAGCGTGGCGGCCGCAGCCGCGGCCTGGGGCCGGCTCGATCATCTGAGCAACATGGCAGGCATCCTCCGCTTCGATCACTTCCACGAGATCGCACTCGAGGACTTCCGACGCGTGATCGAGGTGAACGTCTACGGCACCTTCCTGTTCTGCCGTGAGGCCATTCCCCATCTCCTCAAGGTGGGCGGCAACATCGTCAATACGGCTTCTACCTCCTCGCATGCGGGCTTGCCGTGGGGCGGTGTGTACTCCTCCTCGAAGGGCGCGGTGCTGGCCATGACGCGCACCATCGCGGTGGAGTACGGCCGTCTGGGGCTGCGCGCGAACAGTGTGTCGCCCGGCGACATCGCAACACCCATGTCCAAGGGCGTGAAGATGCCCGAGGGCGTCGATTTCAGCTGGATGGACCGCTGCAAGGCGCTGGCAGGCCCTCGCCCACCCGAGGTGGTGGCCGGCGTGGTCGCGATGCTCGCCTCGGACGACGCAGCCCACATCAACGGTGAAGACATCCGCATCGACGGCGGCACGCTCTCCTGAGGGGCAGCAGTCCATGACGCATTCCATCGGCATCCTCGTGGTGGGCGAACCGCCAGCAGAACTCGCTGGCCGCTTCCCCGGTTACGGCACCATGCTCGAGGAACTGCTGCATGCCGCGGACGCTGCGCTCGCGTTCCGGCAGTACGATGTGCGTGCGGGGGAGCGGCCCGCTGCGCCGGATGCGCACGATGGCTGGCTGATCACCGGCAGCCGTCACGCGGCCTACGATGACTTGCCCTGGATCCACTGGCTTGCGGGTTTCATCCGTGAACTCGACGCGCGGAAGATCCCGCTGGTCGGCATCTGCTTCGGTCACCAGCTCATTGCCCGCGCGCTGGGCGGCGAAGTGGTGAAGGCCCCGCAGGGCTGGGGTGTGGGCGTGCACGAGGCCGGCATCACCGCGCCCGCGCCGTGGATCGACGACGACGCGCGCAGCGTGCGCATGGTGGTGAGCCACCAGGATCAGGTCACGGCGCTGCCGCCGCAGGCCGAACCCCTCGCCGCCAGTGCGTTCTGCCCGGTCGCCATGTACCACATCGGCTCCCACATTTTCGCGATGCAGGCCCACCCCGAATTCAGCCGGGAGTATTCGCGCGAATTGATGGAAGTGCGGCGTGCGCTGATCGGTGATGAGCGCATCGCGGCTGGCATGGCATCGCTCGCCACTGCCACTGATTCAGCCCGCGTGGCGCGCTGGATCGCCGCCTTCCTGAACCACGCATGGACGCACTGAGCGAGTCACTGCTCGAGCCCCGTGCCTATCCCCACCGGGTCGAACAGGTCCGCCTGGTCGAGACCCACATCTCCCGCGTGTTCCTCGCCGGAGACTTCGCCTACAAGCTGAAGAAGCCGGTCTACCTCGGCTTTCTGGACTTCCGCTCCCTCGAGGCGCGGCGGCATTTCTGCTTCGAGGAACTGCGGCTGAACCGTCGTTTCGCGCCGGGCCTGTACCTCGACGTGGTTGCCATCGTCCGCGGGCCCGAGGGGCCGCGTGTGGCGGGGGAGGGCGAAGTCATCGATTTCGCCGTGCGCATGCGGCGCTTCCCGGACGATGATCTGCTGGCCGAGCGCGCTGCGGCGGGCAGGGTGCCCGCAGCCATGTGGACGCGGCTCGGCACCGATCTCGCGCGGCTGCACCGCACACTTGCGCGTGCCCCGGCCGGCGACGAGCAGCAGGATGGCGTGCCGCCGCATTTCCGTGATGCGCTCGCCGAGAACTTCCGGCAGTGCCGCTCCTACCTGCGCGAGCGCGAGGACGTCTCGCTGCTGAATGCCGTGGAAGAGCGCACCTGGGCCGATTGGCGCAGGCTGGAGCACGAGTTCTGGCGCCGGCACGAAAGCGGTGCCGTGCGCGAGTGTCACGGCGACCTGCACCTCGGCAATCTGCTGGTCGAGGACGGTCGTGTGCTCGCCTTCGACTGCGTCGAGTTCAATTCGCGTTTCCGCTGGATCGACGTGGCGAGCGAGATGGCTTTCCTCGTCATGGACTGCGAGGCGCGCGGTGTCAGCGAAGGCGGTTTTCTGGCACTGAACGCCTGGCTGGAGGAGAGCGGTGACTACGGCGCGATGACGGTGTTCGACACCTGCCGCGCCTACCGCGCGATGGTGCGCGCCAAGGTGGCGCTGCTTGCGGGCCGGCCGCCGCTCGAGAGCGGTTCAGCCGCACAGCTTGCGTTCAGGCGCTATCTCTCGCTCGCGGATCGCTTCGGGCACGCAAGGCCGCGTTTTCTGGCCATCACCTGCGGCGTGTCGGGCTCGGGCAAATCCACTGTCGCGTTGCGTGTGGCGGCGGCACTGCAGGCGGTGCGCATCCGTGCGGACGTCGAGCGAAAGCGACTCTTCGGACTCGCGCCCGACGCCGACACGCGAGCGCCCGGGATGCCCGATATCTACACGCGCGAGGCCGGCGCGCGCACCTTCGCACGTCTCGAGGAGCTCGCCACCACGGTGCTCGAGGCGGGGCACCCGGTGGTGCTGGACGCGACTTTCATCCGGCGAGGTTTGCGGGAGCGTTTCCGGGTCTTGGCTGAGCGCCTGGGCGTGCCCTTCCGGATCCTGCATTGCGATGCGCCGCCCGAGGAGTTGCACCGGCGCGTGGCGCTGCGTCTGGCCGAGGGGCAGGATGCCTCCGAGGCGGACGAGGCGGTGCTTGTCTCCCAGCTTGCCGCGTGCGAACCGCCCTCGGTCGAAGAGCGCGTGTGGACCCTGCCGGTTGGCGCTGCGGATGACGAGGCGGTGGCGCGGCTCGCCACGGCCCTTCGCGCAGCGGCCTCAGGCTGAGGGCTTGGCGAAGGCCGCTGCGAAGCGCTTGATGCGGGCCGCGTTCGCGCCCAGATCTCCCTTGCCCACGCGGCTCACGGAGCGCAGGTCGATCCGGCTGCCCGATGGCGTGGCGCGGACGCGTATCGCGACGTCGTCGACGAAACCGAACCAGAAGGTCGTCTGGCTGGCCTCCAGCATGCCCGCGCCAGCGTCTTCTGCGTGTATCTCCCAGCGCAGTTGTTCCGCGACGCTCCGCGCGCGCTCCAGAGCCTCCGCTGGTGCGAGCGGGCTGTCGATGCTCTTCAGATCCGGATAACCCGCGGACTGCAGTGCGTCGATCTCCGCGCCGCGCTCGAGCGGGTTGGCATCCGGCCCGCGCCGCGCGGCGGCCGTGGCGAACTGCGGCGGATCGGCGAGGTCCGTGCTGATGTCGTGGATCACGGGCAGTTCCCGCGCCGGCAGCACCACCAGCGCGCCGGCCATGACCGGCGCGAGCGCGACGCCGGCGATGGCCGCGGTGAGCGGACGGAAGGCGCGCAGCGAGGCCCGGAAGAACAGGAACAGCAGCACGCAGAGCAGGATGGCCGAGCCCAGCACCGCAACTGCTGTCAGCGGCAGCCCGATCTGCCAGCGCAGCAGCCCGAAGCGTGTGGCGGCAGGCACCAGCGGCAGTGCGGCGAGCAGCGCGAGTGCGAGCGGCCCGCAGATGCGCAGGCTGGTGGGGATGCGGGGTGAGTCCATGCGGTGTGTCCTGTTTCAGGTTGTGGCGGGTCGGCTGCCTGCGCCGAGCGCGAGCGCGGCATCCATGAAAGCCGTCTGCTGCTCTCCCAGATAGGGCGCGACCAGCGCGGCGACCTGCAGCACACCATCGTAGATGGGCTGCGCGTCGCTTTCCTCACGGCTGGAGAGCAGGTTGTCGAAATTCATCGAGTAGGTGAGCGTGAGCGCGATGGCGCGCGAGAGCAGTTCGATGCGCGCGTCGTCTGCCTGCAGCATGCCGGCCGCGCGCATCTGCTGGCAGGCGGCGCGCGCGGCTTCGCGTTTCAGCTGGATCAGCCGGCGGAACGGGCGCTGTATGCCCTCGTAGCGTTGCATGATCAGCGAGATGTTGCGGTACAGGAAACGGTAGGCGTGCAGGTGCTCGAAGACCACCACAAGGTAGTAGCCGTACTCGTCGATGGGCACCCGCCCCGATTGCGGCCCGCGCAGGATCGTTTGCGACTGTGCGTGGAAGCGCGCGAAGAGCTCGCCCACGAGTTCTTCCTTGCCGCGGAAGTGGTAATAGAGATTGCCCGGGCTGATGTTCATCTCGTTGGAGATGTCCACCGTGGCCACGTTGGGTTCTCCCTCGCGGTTGAACAGCTCCAGACTGACCTGCAGGATGCGCTCGCGCGTCTTCATCGGGCCACAGTAACCGTATGCGCCCGGTGATGCCAGATGCTAAGGTTCCCGCAGGCACAGACCCACAGAGCGAGGTGATTCGCATGGCCCGCGCGCCCCGGCAGAAAGCAGTGGAACAGGCCGAGAGCCTCGCCCGCAGGATCTGGCTCGCAGGGCTCGGCGCCTACGGCCAGAGCCTGGAAGATGCGCAGCAGCACCTCGATCGGGCGGGCGGCGAAGCCTCCAGGCTGTTCCAGGACCTGGTCGAGAAAGGCCAGCGCATCGAAGAGCAGAGCCGCAGCGGCATCCGCAAGAGCATCGATGATGCCCGCAGCGCCATCAGCGGTCATGTGGGCAGCAACGCACGAAGCGTCGAGGAGATGATCCGTCGCGTGCGCGACAAGGTGGGGCTCGATGCGGCGCTCACGGGCAGGCTCGATGCCCTCGCGCGGCGCGTGGACGGGCTCGCGCAGGCGCTCGGCTTGCCGTCGATGACGGTCACGGAGCCTGCGGCGGCGCCTGCACGCGCCACCCCGAAAGCCAAACCGCGTGCTCGCCGCGCCGCGACGCCCAAGGCTCCTGCCGTAAAGCGCTCTGCCGCTGCACCCAAGCCTGCGCGCGCCGCTGCCAAGGCCGTGAAGCCCGCAGCCCGCGCGGGCAAAGCGGCAGCCAACACCCGCGCAAAACCGGCAGCCAAGCCGGCCGCCAAACCCCGGCCCCGTCGCGCGCCTTGAGACGGCCGGGCTCAGTGCCCGGCGTTGGAGGCGGACAGGAACGCCGGCGCCTCGCCACCGCCATGTACCGTCAGCGCGGAGCCCGACACATAGCTCGCGAGCGGAGAGGCCAGGTACAGACAGGTCTGGCCGATGTCCGCAGGCACCGCCATACGCCCGAGCGGAATCGTGCGGCCCACCGCCGCCACACCCTCGGCATCTCCGTAGTGCAGGTGGGATTGTTCCGTTTCGACCAATCCTGAAATCACTGCCACCACACGCACTTTCGGCGCCCACTCCACGGCGAGTGAGGTCGTGAGGTTCACCAGTCCCGCCTTGGCAGCGCCGTAGGCCGCGGTCCCTGGCGAGGGACGGATCGCGCTCACGCTGGCGATGTTGATGATCACGCCGCCGCTGGCTTGCTGCTGCATCACGCGGTTGGCGCACTGCGCTGCGTTCAGGGGCGCGAGCAGGTTCAGGCGGATGACCGATTCGGCGAAGCGTGGCGATGCGGTGGCGGACTCTGCGTACGGCGAGCCGCCGGCGTTGTTCACCAGCACGTCGATGCGACCGTAGCTCGCGTGGATGGCGGCGAAGGCGGCGGAGACTTGCTCCGGATCGCGCACGTCGGCGGCCTGGAAACCGGCCTCCCGGGCGCCGGAGGACACGGGCGTTTCCGGGGCACTGCGCCCGATCACGACCACGTCGGCGCCTGCCTCCAGGAAGCTCCTCGTGATGCCCGCGCCCACGCCGCGTGCGCCTCCGGTGACGATCACGAGGCGCCCTTGCATGTCGAGCGGGTTCTGCATCTGCTGCTGTCTCCTGGCGGTGAGGGGATCCGATCGGCCCGCGGGAGGGTAAGCATTCCTCCGCGCGGTGCCGAGGCAAGTATACTGGCGCCCCTTTCGCGCGGCAGCCAACCAGATCCCTTACGGAGGTTTCATGAGTTCTAAGAGCATCGCCATCCTCGGTGGCACAGGAGCACTGGGCACGGGCCTCGCGCGGCGTTGGACCCAGGCCGGTCACCGCGTGATCATCGGTTCGCGTTCCGAAGAGAAAGCCATCGAGGCGCTCGAGGACCTGCGCAAGGTCATGGGCGAGCGCGGTGCGGATGCGAGCGGCGTGCTGGCGATGGAAAACCTCGCTGCCGCAGGCGCGGCCGATGTGGTGGTGCTCACCGTGCCCTTCGCGCACCAGAAGAGCACCCTGGAGCACGTGAAGCCGGCGCTCGACGGCAAGATCCTGATCGACGTCACCGTGCCGCTCATGCCGCCGAAAGTGGGCACCGTACAACTCCCGGCCGAGGGCTCGGCCGGGCAGGCCGCGCAACTGATCTGCGGCGATGGCGTCAAGGTGGTCTCGGCCTTCCAGAACGTGGCGGCGCATCACCTGCAGGAAGGCCAGGGCATCGAGTGCGATGTGCTGGTCTGCGGCAATGACAAGGATGCCCGCGCCGAGGTGATCTCCCTGATCGAAGACTGCGGCATGCGCGGCTTCCACGCCGGCCCCATCGCCAACGCGGCCGCAGCCGAGGCGCTCACCTCGGTGATCATCACCATCAACCGCACCTTCAAGTGCCACGCGGGCATCCGCATCACCGGGACCGACAACCACGGTGAGTGAGTCCCTGCGCCTCTACGCGCTCACCGGCATCCCGCTCATCGAGCCCGGTGACGACATCGCCGCCCCCATCGCGGCGGCCGCGGAGCGCGTGGCGGGCGGCGTGCAGGAGGGAGACCTCCTCGTGGTGGCGCAGAAGATCGTCTCCAAGTCCGAGAACCGCTACGCGGATCTGAGGGATGTCGTGCCTTCCATCGAGGCCGAGCGCCTCGCCCCGCTCGCGGACAAGGACCCGCGCCTGGTGGAGGTGATCCTGCGCGAATCGGTGGCGGTGCTGCGGCAGCGCCCCGGTGCGCTGATCGTCGAGCACAAGCTGGGGTATGTGCACGCCAACGCGGGCGTAGACCGCTCCAACGTCGCCGATCCCGATCGTGTGCTGCTCCTGCCGGAAGACCCGGATGCCAGCGCCCGGGCGCTGCGCGAGCGGCTGCGCGAGCTCTGCGGTGCGACGGTCAGCGTGATCATCAACGACAGCGCGGGCCGCGCATGGCGCAACGGCATCACGGGATTCACGATCGGCTGCGCGGGCTTCCGGCCCGTGGTGAACCGCATCGGGCACCCGGATCTGTTCGGGCGCCTGCTGGAAATGACCGAAGTGGCGGTGGCAGACGAACTTGCGGCTGCCGCCTCTTTCCTGATGGGGCAGGCCGACGAAGGCATTCCCGCGGTGCTGGTGCGCGGGGCGCGGCTGGAGCCCTCGGAAGAGGGTATGCGTGCCCTCATCCGCGACCCCGCACGGGACCTGTTCCGGCGGTGAGCGCGGGCGGCAACATCATCGCCCTTTCGGGCGGCGTGGGTGGCGCCAAACTCGCCCTCGGGCTCGCGGCCTGTCTGGGTCCGGAGCAGCTGGCCATCGTGGCCAACACGGCTGATGACTTCGAACACCTGGGGCTCAGCATCTGCCCCGACCTCGATACCGTCATGTACACGCTCGCGGGCCTCGCCGATCCGGAGCGCGGCTGGGGGCTGGCGGGCGAGACCTGGCAGTGCATGGACGCGCTTGCAGCCCTCGGCGGCGAAGACTGGTTCCGCCTGGGTGATCGTGATCTTGCCACGCATCTGCAGCGCAGCCTCCTCCTCGCCCGCGGCGAGGGGCTCGCGGCCGTCACGTCGCGTCTCTGCGCCTCGCTGGGCGTGCGGCATGCGCTCATTCCCATGAGCGAACAGCGCGTGCGCACCGTGCTCGATACCGACCGCGGTGAACTCGCCTTCCAGACCTATTTCGTGCGTGAGCGATGTACTCCGCGCGTGCAGGCCATCCGTTACCTTGGTGCGGATGCTGCCGTGCCCTCGGCCGCGTTGCTGGCGCGCCTGGACAGCGCTGACGGTGTGATCATCTGCCCCTCGAATCCGTGGCTGAGCGTCGATCCCATCCTCGCCGTGGGCGATCTGCGTGCGCGCATTGCCGCCAGCAGGGCCGTCGCTGTCTCGCCCATCGTGGGCGGCCGCGCGCTGAAGGGGCCGGCCGCGGCGCTGATGGAGCAACTCGGCCTGAGCCCCTCGGCGCTCGAGGTGGCGCGGCACTACCGCGGACTGTTGCGCGGCTTCGTCATGGACCGTGAAGACGCAGCGCAGGCCGATGCGGTGCGCGCGCTCGGCATGGACGTGCTGGTGACCGACACCGTCATGACGGATGCAGCATCCAAGGCGCGGTTGGCCGCCGAGGTGCTGGCGTTTCTCCCGGGCCTGCGCGCATGAGCGCGGGCGCCACCTGGGCGCTGGTGCCGCTGCGCCAGCTTTCCGGTGGTAAAGAGCGCCTTGGCCTGAGCCTGGACGCCGGCCAGCGCCGCGCGCTGGTCGAGGCCATGGCCACCGATGTGGTGACTGCCCTGCTTGCGGTGCCGATTCTGCCCGCGCGCGTGCTCCTGGTTTCGGAGGATGCCGAGGTCGCGGCCTTTGCCGCCCGCCTTGGTGTGGGCGTCTTCCACCCTCCCGCGGCGCAAGAGGATCCGTTGAACGCCGCGCTGCGTGCCGCAGCCGATGCCGCGATGGCTGCGGGTGCTACCACGGTGCTCATGGTCCACGCTGATCTTCCTGCGGTGAGCGCAGAGGCGTTGCGGGCCTTGCTCGCGGCTCATGCAAGGCAAGGCGATCTGGCGGCCCCCCGCGCCACGCTGGTGAGCGATGCGGCGGCTACGGGCACCAACTGCATGCTGCTATCCCCGCCTTCTGCGATGGCGCTGCGCTTCGGGCCCGGCAGCCGGGCGCTGCACCGTGCGGCCGCTGCCGCAGCGGGGGCGGATTACGCGGAGTTCATGCATCCGGCCATCGGCTTCGACGTCGACTATCCCGCCGATCTGGATCGGCTTGTGCACCCCGGTGAAACTCAAGACAATGCCCCCGGCGTGCGCACCCGGGCCTGGGTTCTGGAACATCAGGCGCGTTCGCGCTGAATCACGGCGGCATTGGCCAGGAGAGTTGCAGTGCAGGTGCTCGGGACCGATCCGCTTGGCGCCATCCTCGAGGCGGCCGCATCCGCGGGCGGACTCTCCGAGGAGCAGGCGCTCGCCTTGGCCGGCATCGATGACACCCGCACCCTGATGTGCGCCGCCGCGGCGCTGCGTGACAGCGGCTTCGGCAACGTCGTCACCTACTCCCGCAAGGTTTTCATTCCGCTCACGCACCTGTGCCGTGACGTCTGCCATTACTGCACCTTCGCCCGCACACCCAAGCGCATGGACCAGCCCTTCATGAGCGTGGAACAGGTGCTGGAAGTCGCGCGCGAGGGCGCCCGTCTGGGTTGCAAGGAAGCGCTCTTCACGCTGGGCGAGCGACCGGAACTGCGCTACCGCGCCGCGCGCGAGGCGCTTGAGGCCATGGGCTTCGCGAGCACGCTCGACTACCTCGCACACGTGGCGGGCGCGGTGTTGGAGCAGACCGGGCTTTTCCCTCACATCAACGCCGGCAACATGGACGCCCGCGAGATCGCCATGCTGCGGCGCGTGGCGCCATCCATGGGCATCATGCTGGAATCGGCCTCGGAGCGGCTCTGTGCCAAAGGCATGCCGCACCACGGCTCACCCGACAAACACCCGGCCGTGCGGCTCGAGACGATGCGCCTCGCGGGGGAGGCGGCCGTGCCCTTCACCTCGGGCATCCTGATCGGCATCGGCGAGACCCGCGCCGAGCGCATCGAGGCCCTGCTCGCGCTGCGCGCGCTTTCGCGCGAACACGGTCACTTGCAGGAAGTGATCGTGCAGAACTTCCGCGCCAAGCCCGGCACGCGCATGGCCAGGGCGCCCGAGCCCGATCTGGAGGATTTGCTCTGGACGCTTGCCGTCGCGCGGCTCGTGATGGGCCCGCAGATGAGCATCCAGGCGCCGCCCAATCTCAGCCCCGGCGTGCTGCCGCAGTTGCTGGACGCCGGCATCAACGACTGGGGCGGTGTCTCGCCGCTCACGCCCGATTTCGTGAACCCCGAGGCGCCCTGGCCGCATCTCGCCTCGCTCGCCGCCGAGACCGCGTCCGCGGGCAAGTTCCTGCAGGAGCGGCTCACGATCTATCCCGCACTGCTGCGCGAGGCCGCGCGCTGGGTCGATGCCGCCATGCTCCGCCCGCTGCTCGCGGCCACGGACGGAGAAGGATTCCCGCGCGTCGATGACTGGGTCACGGGTTCCTCCACGCAGTTGCCGGAGCTCGAAACCTCGCTGATCGCGGGCACGGCCGCGCACGCCGGTGCGGTATCGGCGCGCACGGCAGCGGTGCTGGCGCGTGCCGCGGAGGGAGAAGACCTTTCCGAAGCAGACATCAGCACGCTCTTTGGCGCGCGCGGCGCGGATTTCGCGGCGGTCTGCGCCGCCGCGGACAGCATCCGCGAAGGCCTGCACGGCACCCGCGTGAGCTACGCGGTGAACCGCAATATCAACTACACCAACGTGTGTTACTTCCGCTGCAATTTCTGCGCGTTCTCGAAGGGCAAGGGCCACGAGGACCTGCGCGGCACGCCCTACGACATCGAGGACGCGGAACTCGCGCGCCGCGTCACCGAGGCCTGGGAGCGCGGCGCCACCGAAGTCTGCCTGCAGGGTGGCATCCACCCCGCGTACACCGGTCAGAAATACATCGACGTCTGCCGTGTGGTGAAGGCCGCCGCGCCGGATATCCACATCCACGCCTTCTCGCCGCTCGAGATCTGGCAGGGCGCGCAGACGCTCGGCATCCCGCTCGCCGAGTTCCTGCTGCAGTTGCGCGAGGCCGGCCTCGCCACGCTGCCGGGCACCGCCGCCGAGGTCCTGGATGACGAGATCCGCGCCGTCATTGCTCCCGACAAGATCAACACCGCGCAGTGGCTCGAGGTCATGCGCACCGCGCACTCGCTCGGCATCAAGAGCACCGCCACACTGATGTTCGGCCACGTCGAGCAACCGGTGCACCTGGCGCGTCACCTGCTGCGCATCAAGGAACTCGCCCGCGAGCACCACGGTTTCACCGAGTTTGTGCCGCTGCCCTTCGTGGCAGAAGAAGCGCCGCTCTTCAGACGCGGACGGGCGCGCCGTGGCCCCACCTTCCGCGAGTCCGTGCTGGTGCACGCCGTGGCGCGCATCGTGCTCTCCCCCGAGATCCCCAGCATCCAGGCCTCCTGGGTGAAACTCGGGCCCGAGGGCGTGCGGGCCTGCCTCGCGGCTGGCGCGAACGATGTGGGCGGCACGCTGATGAACGAGTCGATCACACGCGCGGCGGGTGCGGCACACGGACAGGAATTCCCGCCTGCGGAACTGGAAGCGCTTATCTGTTCCGCGGGGCGCGAACCCTGGCAGCGCACCACCCTGTACGCACACACTGCCGCGGAACGCCGCACGGCCTCGCTTGCGGCCGCGCCGCTCGCGGATATCGTCAACGCACCCGTGCGCAAATTGCCCGCGGAGACGCGCCGTGCCGGCATCATCGCCCGCGACACAACGGCCGGCTGCGCAGGCTGAATTCACCGAGGAGCCCGCTCCGATGGAATACTGGCTGTCGATCACCACCATCCCCGAGCAGGATCAGCTGCTCGACGTCGCGCGCATGGCCGAGGAAGCCGGCTTCCACGGTATCACCGTCGCCGATCACCTGCTGATGCCCACCCGCATCGAGAGCCGCTACCCCTACACCGAAGACGGTGCGATGTGGTGGCCGGCAGACACGCCCTGGCCGGATCCTTTCGTCACGCTGGCTGCGATGGGTGCCGTGACCTCGCGCTTGCGGCTGGCCTCGAACATCTGCATTGCCGCCATGCGCGACCCGATCACCCTCGCCAAGGCGGTCTCCACCGCCAGCGTGCTCAGCAACGGCCGCGTGGTACTCGGCGTGGCGGCGGGGTGGCTGCGCGAGGAATACGAACTGATGGGCGTGGACTTCGGCAGCCGCGGCCGCCGCCTCGACGAAATGCTCGCTGTCATGCGCCGTCTGTGGAGCGGCCAGCCGGTTGCGCACAAGGGCGAGTTCTTCGGTTTCGAGGAGGGGATCATGTGCCCGCCGCCCCCCTCGCCCGTGCCCGTGTGGTGCGGCGGCGCCTCGGCGCCCGCGCTGCGCCGTGCTGCGCGCAATGACGGCTGGCTTGGCCTGCCGCTCGACCGTGCCGCTGCTGTGCCCATGGTCGAGACGCTGCGCAGCGAGCGCGCTGCAGCCGGCCTGCCCGCCGGGGGACTGTCGGTGAACATCGCCCTCACCGAGGCGCACGCGCCCGACACCATCGCAGAACTTGAAGCTGCCGGCGTCACGGGCCTCATGATCATGAGCCCGTGGATGCCGAACCCGTTCATCACGGCGCCGTGGTTCGATGCCGCCGCCAACCCGGCGCTGCGCGACAGCAAGCGCGCCGCCATGCTCCGTTTTGCGGAGCAGGTCATCCATCGCTGACACACCCCTCAATCACGCACAGGAGCCCCGTCATGGCCGCGACGCCCGATCAAGTGAGACACGCCATCAAGACCTACATGCAGGCCTGGGCCACCAACGACAAGGCGCTGCTGCTCGGCATCTTCGCGCCGGATGCTGTATGGGAAGACCCGGTCGGCACGCCGCCCTTCGTGGGCCACGAGGGTGTGTCGAAGTTCTGGGACTTCGCGCACATGGGCGCCGAACAGGGCCGCACCATCCTGCCGCGCATCGACCAGATCATCGCCAATGGCGACGAGGGCGTCTTGCGCTTCACCATGCAGGTGCGCATCCCCGCCGAGAACAAGGGCTTGGACCTCTCTGT
>JBILEG010000227.1:0-5851 GCA_044352225.1 Pseudomonadales bacterium
TTGGCGGCACTCAGTCGCTGCATACGAATGCGCTCGACGAGGCCATCGCACTGCCCTCCGAGTTTTCCTCGCGCATCGCCCGCAACACCCAGTTGATCATCCAGGAAGAGACGGGGATCACCGCGACCATCGACCCGTGGGGCGGCTCCTACATGATGGAGTCGCTCACCCAGGACATCGCCGATCGCGCGTGGGACATCATCTGCGAGGTCGAGGCCCAAGGCGGCATGGCGCGTGCCATCGAGACGGGGATGCCCAAGCTGCGTATCGAGGAATCCGCTGCCCGCAAGCAGGCGCGGATCGACCGTGGCGAAGACGTGATTGTAGGCGTCAACAAGTACCCGCCGGCGAAAGAGGAAGTGGTCGACATCCTCGAGATCGACAACGGTGCTGTGCGCGACGCCCAGTTGCGCAGGCTCGCTGCGATCCGGGGCTCGCGTGACGAGGCTGCGGTGTCTGCTGCGCTCGGCGCACTTACCGCGGCTGCGCGCGACGGCTCCGGTAACCTGCTTGCTCTTGCGGTCGACGCGACGCGCGCGCGTGCGACGGTCGGCGAGATCTCTTCCGCACTCGAAGAGGTATGGGGACGCTACAGCGCCTCGGCCAACACAGTCTCGGGCGTGTACGGCAGTGCCTACGAGAAAGACGCCGACTGGCAAGCCCTGTGCGCGGATATCGCGGGCTTCGTGGAGCAGCACGGCCGCCGCCCGAGGATGCTGGTCTGCAAGATGGGTCAGGACGGTCACGACCGAGGTGCGAAGGTGATCGCGAGCGCCTTCGCCGATGTGGGCTTCGATATCGATCTTTCGCCGATGTTCTCGACGCCCGAGGAGGTCGCCCGTCAGGCGATCGAGAACGACGTACACGTCGTGGGCGCCTCCAGCCTTGCGGCCGGACACAAGACGCTTATCCCGCAGCTGATCGAGGCCCTGCGCGCGCAGGGCGCCGGCGAGATAGTGGTAGTTGCCGGCGGCGTGATTCCACGCCAGGACTACGGCTTCCTTCAGGAGGCCGGCGTGCGCTGCATTTTCGGGCCCGGTACGCGCATTCCCGCTGCCGCTCGGGAGGTGCTGAACGCCATCCGCGCGAGTGGCGGCTGAGCCGCAGCGGCCTGTGGACGCTGAGCAGATCCTTGCCGGCAACCGGCGCGCGCTCGCCAAGGCGATCACGCTGGTCGAGAGCACGCGTGAGGAGCACCGCCGTCAGGCCGATGTGCTGATGGAATCGGTTTTGCCGCACACGGGCAGGAGCATACGCATCGGCGTGAGCGGTGTTCCCGGTGTGGGCAAATCCACCTTCATTGAGGCTTTCGGGCTTCATCTGCTGCGGGAAGGCCACAGACTTGCCGTCCTCGCGGTGGATCCGAGCTCCCCGGTCGCCGGCGGCAGCATCCTTGGCGACAAGACGCGCATGGAGCGGCTATCACGTGAGGACGCCGCCTTCATCAGGCCCTCACCTTCGGCGGGAGCCCTCGGTGGTGTTGCCCACCGCACACGCGAGAGTCTTCTGCTGTGTGAGGCGGCAGGCTTCGACGTCATCCTCGTCGAGACGGTCGGGGTTGGGCAGTCCGAATACGAGGTGGCGGAACTCGTCGATTTCTTTCTGGTGCTCATGCTGCCGAATGCTGGTGACGAGTTGCAGGGCATCAAGCGCGGGATCATGGAGCTGGCCGATGCGCTGGTGATCAACAAATCCGATGGGGAAAGCGCGGGCCTGGCGGCGCGCACGCGCCAGCATTACGAGAATGCATTGCACCTGCTGCGCCATGGCGACGGCTGGACGCCGCGTGTGTTGTGCTGCTCTGCCCTCGAAAACCACGGCGTGGATGCTGTGTGGGAGATGATCGGCGACTTCCGTCGCGAGGCAGAGGCGACCGGAACCATGGCATCGCGCAGAGCGCGACAGAACGGTGCGTGGCTGAGGCGTCTGATCGCGGAGTTGCTGGAGCAGCGCTTCCGCTCGGACCCGCATGTGAAAGCCGAACTTCCGCGGCTGGAGCAGCAGGTGTTGCGAGGAGAACTCACGCCCCGCGCGGCCGCCCGCCGCCTGCTGCCCTGAGGCCTTTGCTCAGCGCTTCCTGCCCTGTATTCCCTTTTCCATCATCACCCGCGTGGCGATCTCCTCGACGGACATCTGCGTGGTGTTGAGGAAGGGAATGCGGTGACGGCGGAATAGCCCTTCGACCTGGCGTACTTCGTCCTCGCATTGGCGTAGCGAGGCGTAGCGGCTGTCGGGCTTGCGCTCGTGGCGGATGGAGGCGAGACGCTCGGGGTCGATGCTCAGCCCGAACAAGCGGTCCTGGTACGGCCCGAGTGCGGCGGGCAGGCGGCCACGATCGAGATCGTCTTCCGTGATCGGGTAGTTCGCGGCGTGCACGCCGAACTGCATCGCGAGGTAGACGCAGGAGGGCGTCTTGCCGCTGCGCGATACGCCCACGAGGATGACGTCGGCTTTCGCGTACTCACTGCCGGATGCGCCGTCGTCGTTTGCCATCGCGTAGTGGATGGCATCGATGCGCTGGTGATACTGGTGGTGCTGGGTGTGATGGAATCCGCCGACCGTGAAACTCGAGGGTTTGCCGAGCGCCCGTTCCAGCGGCGCGAGGAAAGTGGCGAAGATGTCGAACATGTCCCCGCGCGAGGTTCCCAGTATCTGGCGCAGGCGCTGGTCTACCACGGTGTCGAAAATGAGCGGCGGGGCTGCGTCGCGCAGCGCCGCCGCGTCGATGTGCTCCACCGCGGCACGGGCCTTTTCTTCTGTGTCGACGTAGGGCATCCGCACGAACTCCATCTCCAGCCCATCGAACTGCGCGAGCAGGGCCTCGCCGAGTGTTTCGGCCGTGATGCCGGTGCCGTCGGACACAAAAAAAGCGGTGCGCTTCAAAACGGGAATTCCTGATGTGGGTCAGAGCCATTCTGGCACAGGCCTCGGTTACCATGGCGCACGATCGGCACAGGGAGGCTGAAACGATGGGCGCTCGGATTCTGCAACTGGATACACTCGGCATGGGTGATGTCGGCAGGGTGGGCGGCAAGAACGCTTCCCTGGGCGAGATGATCCGTGGTCTCGCTGCGGCGCACGTGCGCGTGCCCGACGGCTTCGCGACCACCGCTGAGGCCTACCGCGAATTCCTCGCTCACGATGCTCTCGATGCCCGTATTGCCGAGCGGCTTTCCAGCCTTGACACCGAGGATGTGACTGCGCTGGCTGCCGCCGGCGCCGAGATCCGCAACTGGATCCGGCTTGCGCCGTTTCCCGACGCGCTCCGCGAGGAAATCATCGCCGCGTGGCGCGCCCTTTCGGAGGGCAAAGACGTCGCGGTTGCCGTGCGTTCGTCTGCCACCGCGGAAGACCTCCCCGACGCCTCATTTGCCGGCCAGCAGGAGACCTTCCTCAACGTCCGGGGCGACGATGCGGTCATCGATGCCATTCACGAAGTCTTCGCCTCTCTCTATAACGACCGCGCCATCGCCTACCGGGTGCACAAGGGTTTCCGTCACGCCGAGGTTGCGCTCTCCGCGGGCGTGCAGCGCATGGTGCAGGCCGGGACGGGCGCGAGCGGCGTGATGTTCACGCTCGATACCGAGTCGGGCTTCGACGGCGTCGTGTTCATCACGGCAGCGTGGGGCCTGGGCGAAATGGTTGTGCAGGGTGCGGTCAACCCGGACGAGTTCTACGTGTTCAAGCATGGCCTCAGGGCCGGGTTCGACCCGGTCTTGCGCCGGAACCTCGGCGACAAGAAGCAGCGCATGGTGTACGCGGCGCAGGGCACGGCCATCGAACCCGTGTCCGAGGCCGACCAGCAGCGCTTTTGCCTGAGCGATGCGGAGGTCGCGGAACTCGGCCGTATCGCCCTCAGCATCGAGGAGCACTACGGTCGGCCCATGGACATCGAGTGGGCACGAGACGGTGACGACGGCCTGCTCTACGTGTTGCAGGCGCGTCCCGAGACCGTGCGCAGCCGTATGGCAGGGGGCACTGTCGAGCGCTACCTGTTGAAGGAGCGTGGCGCGGTGCTCTGCGAGGGCAGGGCGATCGGTCATCGCATCGGTTCGGGTACCGTGCGCGTGATCCAGAACGCCTCGGGCATGGAGCGCGTGCGCGATGGCGACGTGCTGGTCACGGATATGACGGATCCCGATTGGGAGCCGATCATGAAACGTGCTGCGGCCGTGGTGACCAACCGCGGAGGGCGCACCTGCCATGCTGCGATCATCGCGCGCGAACTCGGCATTCCCGCCGTCGTGGGCTGCGGGGACGCGACAGAGCGCCTGCAGGACGGTGCGTCGGTCACGGTCTCCTGTGCCGAGGGTGACACCGGGCACGTCTACGAGGGACGTCTCGAGTTCCAGGTCAATGCGGACGGAGCAGGGGACATGCCCGTGCTTCCCGTGAAGCTCATGATGAACGTGGGCAATCCGGATCGTGCCTTCGATTTCTGCCAACTGCCCAACGAGGGTGTGGGACTCGCCCGGCTGGAATTCATCATCAACCGCATGATCGGCGTGCACCCCAAGGCACTGCTCGGCTTCGATTCCCTTACCGGTGATTTGCGGCAGGCCGTGGAGCGGCGCACGCGGGGTTATGCTTCGCCCACGGACTATTTTGTGGCCAAACTGGCTGAGGGGATCGGCACGATCGCCGCTGCGTTCCATCCCAAGCCGGTGATCGTGCGACTCTCCGATTTCAAATCCAACGAGTACGCCCACCTCGTCGGTGGGCAGCAATACGAACCGGTCGAAGAGAACCCCATGCTGGGCTTCCGTGGTGCCTCGCGCTACGTCGATCGCGGCTTCCGGGATTGCTTCGAACTGGAGTGCCGCGCGTTGCGTCATGTGCGCGAGCAGATGGGGCTGGACAACGTGCAGGTGATGGTGCCCTTTGTGCGCACGGTCAGCGAGGCGGCGCAGGTGGTGCAGTTGCTCGCCGATAACGGCCTGCGGCGCGGCGAGGCCGGACTGAAGCTCATCATGATGTGCGAGATTCCGTCCAATGCTCTCCTGGCGGAACAGTTTCTCGAGCACTTCGACGGCTTCTCGATCGGCTCCAACGATCTCACCCAACTCACGCTGGGGCTGGATCGCGATTCGGGCCTGGTTGCCGGGCTCTTCGATGAGCGGGATCCGGCGGTGAAGATGCTGCTCGGTATGGCGATCAGTGCCTGCAACCGCATGGGGCGCTACATAGGGATATGCGGGCAAGGCCCTTCGGATCATCCCGATCTGGCGGCCTGGCTGCTGGAGCAGGGAATCCAGAGCATGTCGCTGAACCCGGATGTGATCGCCGACACCTGGATGATGCTGAGCCGCGTGCCCGAGCGGCACTGAGGCGGGGTCAGGGCAGCAGTTCCACCCGGATTTCGTAGGCGTCCGCGTCGCGCAGCCCGGTGCTTGTATCGCCCGGCCCGGCATGGGTTGTGTTTTGCCTGTCGACATCGCTGATGCGAATCCATTCGCCGAGACGTCCGCTCACCGTGGTCCGGACGGTTTTTTTGCGTACCCCTGCTGCGTCGATCGTGTCGTCGCGCAGATCTACTTCCAGAATCACTTGCTCTGCGCTCAGGCGCACGCTGAGGGCAACACCACCCTGAAGTTCTTCCCAGCGGATGGCAGGGCCAAGCAAGCCGCCCTGCGGCAGGGGTACAAGGTTGCCTTCCTGCAACAGGAGTGGCGTGGATTCGAGAGCACGAATCTCCGTGGCGGATGCGCGTGTACGGGTGCTGATCCGTGTACTGCCTTCATCGCCTCTCGCCTCACCGTCCTGTGCAGCAGCCTTGCGCACGCCGATACGCAGGTTTCGCAGCGGACGGTCCAACTCACCCAGCAGCGCAGTGATGCGATCCAGCGTTTCG
>JBILEG010000228.1:0-5850 GCA_044352225.1 Pseudomonadales bacterium
GCCATCGCCGAATCCTGCGACGTCTATTTCTACGACCTGGCCAACCGCATGGGCATCCAGCGCATGCATGACTTTTCGCTGGAATTTGGCCTGGGCTCTGCCACGGGGGTTGACCAGACCGCCGAGCGACGCGGCGTCATGCCCTCGAACGCGTGGAAGCTCGCAGCCATCGGCCAGCGCTGGTATCCCGGCGAGACATTGAGCGTCGGCATCGGACAGGGCTACATGCTTGCCACGCCCATGCAACTCGCGGTGATGACTGCCACCATCGCGAGCCGCGGGCGGCATTACCGGCCGCGCCTCGTGCAGCGCATCGGTGGCCGCGTGCTGGAGCCGGAGTTGCTGCACACCGTCGAGATGCCGGACCCGGCCTACTGGGATGCGGCCATTTCGGCGATGGAGGAGGTCGTGCACGGTCTGCGCGGCACGGCCAAGTCGATCAACAAGAACCTCGGTTACCGCATTGCCGGAAAAACAGGCACGGCGCAGGTTGTCGGGATCGCGCAGAATGCGACCTATGATTCCGCCAAGCTCGACAAGCGCCATCGCGACCATGCGTTGTTCGTGGCCTTCGCGCCGGCGGAAGATCCGCGCATCGCGGTGGCGGTGATGGTCGAGAACGGGGAACACGGCAGCACCACCGCCGCGCCCGTTGCGCGCAAGGTGATGGACGCCTATCTGCTGCCGCGCGGGGAGGCGGGCCTGACCGAGGGACCGTCCACGCCACCCGCCACAGCCGCGGATGAGCCAGCGCCCGACAACCCCGGCGGTCCTGCTGCGTCGGCCCCGGCGCAGCCACCTTCCCCGGAGCAGCCCCTGTGAGACGTGGTGACTTCGTGCGGCAGATGCCCGCCACAGGGCATGACTTCGGTCAGGGCGTCCCCCTCGGAGAGCGCCTGCGCATCGATTTCTGGCTGCTGCTCATCCTGCTCGCGCTTTGCGCCTACGGGCTCGTCGTGCTCTACAGCGCGAGCGGCCGCAGCATCGAAACCGTCGAGCGCCAGGGGGGATTCATGCTGATGGGTCTTGCGGCCATGACCGTTGTCGCGCAACTCGGCGTGAAGCAGTTGCGGCGCTGGACCCCGGCCGCCTATCTGGTCGGCTGCCTGCTGCTGCTCGCGGTGGACCTCGTGGGCATCGGTGCGAAGGGTGCCCAGCGCTGGCTCGAGATTCCCGGTCTGCCGCGCTTCCAGCCCTCCGAGATCATGAAGCTCATGGTGCCGCTCGCCGTGTCGAGTTTTCTCGCGGCATCGCTGCTGCCGCCGCGCCTCGTGCACGTGATGGTCACCCTCGCGATCATCGCCGTTCCCGCTGTTCTGGTGCTGGTGCAGCCTGATCTCGGCACGGCCGTGCTGATCGTGGCAGCCGGGCTGATCGTGCTCTTTCTCGCGGGGCTGCGCTGGGTCTACATCGCAGTGGTGGTGGCCGCGATCGCGCTGGCGGCACCGCTCATGTGGAGTTACGTGCTCTACGACTACCAGAAGCAGCGGGTACTCACGCTGCTGGACCCCGAGAGCGACCGTCTGGGCACGGGCTGGAACATCATCCAGTCCAAAACCGCGATAGGCTCGGGCGGCGTCGAGGGCAAGGGCTGGTTGCGGGGCACGCAGTCGCACCTCGACTTCCTGCCCGAGGGGCATACGGATTTCATCATCGCGGTGCTTGCCGAGGAATTCGGGTTCCGCGGCGTCGCGGGGCTGGTCGCGTTGTACCTTGCGCTCGTGGGGCGCGGGTTGTGGATCGCGCTGCGTGCACAGGACACCTTTTCCAGACTGGCCGCCGGCGGGCTCACGCTGACATTTTTCGTCTATATTGTCGTGAACATGGGGATGGTGTCGGGGCTCCTGCCGGTGGTGGGCGTGCCGCTTCCCCTGATCAGCCAGGGTGGTACGGCGCTGATTTCGCTGCTTGGCGGCTTCGGCGTCGTCATGGCAGTGGGAACCGAGCGTCGCCGGATGCTGGGCTGAGCTGACCCGTCATGCAGTCAAGCGGGAGTTGAACGTGTTTCGCATCCTTGCCGTGATCCTCTCTCTGTTCGCCTCCAGCGTCTTCGCTGCGGGATACGCCACGCATCCGGCCTATCCTGCCTTCGAGGCGAAGATGATCCGCGAGCACGGTTTCGAGGCCGCAGAGCTGCGCCGTCTGCTGGGCGAGGCAGAACGCAAGGACTCCATCCTCGAGGCCATCGCCCGTCCCGCCGAGAAACGCCTCACCTGGGGAGAGTACCGCAGGATTTTCATCACGCAGGCCCGCATCGACGGTGGCGTGGCGTTCTGGCGCGAGAACCGTGAATCCCTTGCGCAGGCAGCGAAGCGCTTCGGCGTGGATCCCGAGGTGATCGTTGCCATCATCGGTGTCGAGACCCGCTACGGCGGCAACATGGGCTCTTACCGCGTCATCGATGCGCTCGCCACGCTGGCGTTCGATTACCCGCCACGCAGTGCGTTCTTCGGTGGCGAACTCGAACAGTTCCTCGTGATGGCGCGCGAGCAGGGATTCGACGCGCTGCAACTCAAAGGCTCTTATGCGGGGGCCATGGGCATGGGACAGTTCATTCCCAGCAGCTTTCGCGCCTACGCAGTGGACTTCGACGGTGATGGCCGTGCTGACATATGGAACAGCCGCACCGATGCGATCGGCAGCGTTGCCAATTATTTCAACCGCCATGGCTGGAGCGCAGGGGCACACGTCGTAGATCGGGCCAGCGCCGTGGGCACTGTGGCTACGGACCGCATGAACCCGGGCCTGGAGCCGAACACGCTCGTGTCGGAGTTGCCTGCGCTGGGGCTCTCGCCCCGCGGAAACCTGCCCGCCGCAGAGCGCGTGCTGCCCCTCATGCTCCAGGCAGAAGACGGAACCGAGTACTGGCTTGGCCGCCACAATTTCTACGTGATCACCCGCTACAACCGCAGCCCGCTCTACGCGATGGCGGTGCACCAGTTGAGCCAGGAGATCCTGGCGGCGCTCAGGCAGCCCTGAGGCTCATGACATGACATTAGGGCGCACCCTGGGTTGCGCGGCGCTTCTGGCGCTGCTCGCGGGTTGCGCCTCGGGCCCGCCGGCATTTCCCGAGCGTCCTGCCGCAGTGCCCGCGGGCTCTGACAAGGATGGCACGCCAGGTTACCGCGCCGACCTCGCGAACGTACCGGACGCCATTCCCCGCCCCGAGGTACGCACGGCCGCAGGCAACAAGTCGCCTTACACGGTCCTCGGCAAGACCTACCGTGTGAAGCCTGTCCCGCCTGGCCACCGCGAGCGTGGCCTCGGGTCCTGGTATGGCACGAAGTTCCACGGACGCAAGACCTCGCTCGGCGAAGACTACGACGTCTACACGATGACCGCTGCGCACAAGTCGCTTCCGCTCCCCACCTATGTGCGCGTCACCAATCTCGAGAACGGCAAACGGGCAGTGGTGCGCGTCAACGACCGTGGCCCCTTCCACGAGGACCGCGTGATCGACCTGTCCTACGCCGCGGCTTACCGACTCGGTTATGCCAACAAGGGAACCGCGCTGCTCGAACTCGAAGTGCTGGATCCGATGGCACCCGAATGGGTGGCCAAACGTGCCGGTCGTGAGTATCGCGAGCCCGCGATGGCCGCGCGCGCACCGGAATCCGCTCCGGTGGCGGCCGACTCACTGCCCGACGTCGTTGCAGGTGCGGATCCGGGTTTCTCCCCGGAATCGGCGGCGAGCGAGATGCAGCGCCGTGTCTGGCTGCAGGCCGGCGCGTTCCGCAGCATCGATGGGGCTCGCAACCTCCAGCGCAACCTCGCAGCGCTCCTTGATCAGGATGTCACCATACAGACGGTTGCCGGCTGGCACCGGGTGCGCGTGGGGCCGCTCGCCAACGACGCGGTACTCGACGACGCGCTCCGTCGCCTGGCCGCTGCACGACTTGCCGCGCAGGTCGTGACGGAGTGATGCCGCCCCGCGCGTGATGCGTATAATTCCGCGCCGTCCCGTCGGCGCAGCCGCTGCCGACACGCTACCCGGAGCTCACGTGATCCGACTCGTCCTCGCCTGTGTCCTCGCCTTCCTGCTGCCCTCACTGCCCGGCATGGCGCAGCCCGCGCCCGATGCCGCGCCCGCCCCGGCCGCTCCCTCGCAACCGATCATCCCCGCCCCGCCAGCGATCGCCGCCAAGGCCTGGATCCTGATGGACGCCGATACCGGCAAGGTCATCACCGAGCACGCCGCAGACGAGCGCATGGCGCCTGCCAGCCTTACCAAGATGATGACCGGCTACGTGCTTTCCGAAGCCATCCGCACGGGCAAGGTGAAATGGGAAGACACGGTTCGCATAACCCCCAATTCCTGGGCGCAGAACCCGGCATTCATCGGCTCCTCTCTGATGTGGGTCGACATCAATTCCGATGTCAGTTACCGCGATCTGAACTACGGGCTGGTGATTTCCTCGGGCAATGACGCGAGCGTTGCGATCGCCGAGGGCCTGGCCGGTTCGCAGGAGGCTTTTGCGGACATGATGAACCAGCAAGGCGCCCGTCTCGGGCTCACCAACACCCACTTCATGAACGCGCACGGTTTGCCCGATCCCCAGCACTACACCACCGCGCGCGATCTCGCCACGCTCTCGCGGGCGATGATCGTCGATCATCCTGAGGATTACGGCGTCTATGCCCAGACGCATTTCAGCTTCAACAACATCCGCCAGATGAACCGCAACGAGTTGCTCGGTGAGCCGGGCGTTGACGGCATCAAGACCGGCCACACGGAGGAGGCGGGTTTCTGCCTGGTGAGCTCCGCCAAGCGCGGTGACATGCGCCTGGTGGCGGTGGTGCTGGGCACCGCGAGCCGCGCTGCGCGCACCGAGGAAAGCCGCAAGCTCCTCACCTACGGTTTCAGCTTCTACGAGACCACCACGGTGTTGCAGCCGGGCGCAAAGATCGCGGTGGCGCAGGTGTGGGGCGGCGCCGCGAAGAGCGTGGAACTTGGCGTGACACGGGGCGTGCACATCACGGTGCCGCGCGGGCGAGTGGCCGACATCAAGGCGCTGGCCGTCGATGTGCACACCGCGGTGGAGGCACCCGTTGCCGCAGGCCAGGAACTGGGGCGCGTATCGGTATCGCTGGACGGTCAGGAGATCGACAGCCAGCCGCTGGTCGCGCTGCAGTCCGTCGAGGCAGGCGGTTTCTTCACGCGTTTCTGGGATTCTCTGGTGCTGTTCTTCATGCAGCTTTTCGGCAAGGCCTGAGCCCGGCCCCATGGAGCGTCCGCAGATCGAATTCCCCTGCGAGTACCCCATCGCGGTGGTCGGTGAGGCCGGCCCGGATTTCCAGGCCCTCGTCGAGTCGATCGTCGATGCCCACGCGCCGGGGTTTCCGCGCCACCGCACCACGCTGCGCGAGAGTGGCGGCGGTCGTTATGTCTCGGTGCGCCTCATCATCGTCGCCACCGGCGAACCGCAACTGCGCGCGCTCTTCGAGGCGCTGAAGGGCACGGGCCGGGTGCAGGCGGTGCTGTGAGCACGGCCGCGCCGGCGCAATTGCAGGTCTGGCGCAGCGAGCGCATCGACTATCTCCGCGCCTTGCGGGCGCAGCGCCACTACACCGATACCCGCGGTGCCGCGAGCCCGGATGTGCTCTGGTGGCTGGAGCACGACGCGGTCTTCACACAGGGTCAGGCGGGCAAGCCCGAGCACCTGCTGGACCCCGGCCCCGTGCCCGTGCTGCAGTCGGACCGTGGTGGACAGGTGACCTGGCACGGGCCAGGCCAGTTGGTCGGCTATGTGCTGCTCGACCTGCGCCGGCTAGGCATCGGTGTGCGCGAACTGGTCGATCGCATCGAGGGCGCGGTGATCGGGCTGCTGGCAGGCTACGGTATAGAGGGCC
>JBILEG010000229.1:0-5845 GCA_044352225.1 Pseudomonadales bacterium
TGTTCGAGAAGGGCAAAGGCGGACGCCTGCTCTCGGATGCCTGGTCACAGCACACCGGTGTTTTTCGCGTGCCCGCCTCGGGTGGTGTCGCGCAGCGGATCAGCCCTGACGGCAGCTTTCCGCATTTCGGCGCCAGCAATGAGCGCGTGTTTGCGACGGTGACGGGTGACGCGGGGCAAGCACTGCGCAGCACCGATCTGAACGGCAACAGCGCCCGCGTGCATGCCAGCGGCGAGATGGTCTCGGAATATCAGGTATCCCCGCGCGCGGACCACGTGGCCTTCCGGGACAACTACGCCGCTTGGGTAATGCCCCTGTTGCCAGGACCGCAGTCAATCGCGGCCGGCTCTGACGCCAAGGCACTGCCCGTGACACGCGCCAGTGAGGGCGGCATCGGCTTCATGGCCTGGCGTGCCGACGGCAGCCGGCTCGACTGGACGTTGGGCCCCCTGCTGTTCGGAGCGGCGCTCACCGACATGATGCCAAGCGCTCCCCCGACAACAGACGTTGGCACGGCCGACCGCTTCGACCCGCCCACCTCCGGCGTATCGCTGGCTGTAACGGTGAAAGCTGCACGGCCCGACAGCACCGTCGCGATCAGTGGCGCGCGCGTGGTGACGATGTCGGGCGATGACGGCGGCATCATCGAGGATGCCGTGATCCTGCTCGAGGGGCCGCGCATCAGCGCGATCGGCCCGAAAGGAACCATCAGCATTCCTTCCGGCGCCACGCGCGTCGATGCCACGGGCAAAACGATACTGCCCGGGTTCATTGACGCGCACGCCCATGGCCCCTTCGGCGATGACGATATCGTGCCGCAACAGAACTGGTCCCTGATCGCGCACCTCGCGCTTGGCGTGACCACGATCCACAACCCGTCTACCGTGTCATCGGAAGCCTTCGAGGCAGCAGAACTGCAACGCGCCGGACGCCTGCTCGCGCCGCGGAGTTTTTCCACGGGGGAGATCGTCTATGGCGCGAAATCCCCTGGCCTCTACGCGGAGATCACCTCCTACGACGACGCTCTTGCACACGTGCGGCGACTCAAAGCGCAGGGCGCGCACTCGATCAAGAACTACAACCAGCCCCGCCGCGAGCAGCGACAGCAGGTAGTAGCCGCTGCGATCGCGGAGGGCATGGAAGTCGTGGCTGAGGGCGGGTCTTTGTTCTCGCAGGACATCACGATCATCGCCGACGGGAACACGAGCCTCGAGCACAACATTCCGCAGCGCGTGCTCTACGAAGATGTGGTGTCGTTCTTCTCTCAGACGAAAGTGGCATACACGCCGACGCTGGTGGTGAGTTTCGGGGGCCTGGGTGCCGATCCGTACTGGCGGCAGGCGACAGATGTGTGGACGCACCCGATACTCTCGCATCACGTGCCGCCTCACGTTCTGCAGCCAAAGAGCGTGCGCCGCGTGAAGGCGCCCGAGGAAGACTTCGAGGAGCAGTACATCGCGCGCGAGGCGCGCAAACTCTCTGCGCGCGGCGTGACCGTGAACACGGGCGCACACGGGCAGGAAGAAGGGCTAGGCACCCACTGGGAACTGTGGTCGTTCGTGCGCGGTGGCTGGACGCCGCTCGAGGCACTGCGCGCCGCGACAATCAACCCGGCCCGACACCTGGGGATGGATGCCGACATCGGCTCGCTGGAAAAGGGCAAGCTCGCGGATCTGCTGATCCTCGATGCGAATCCGCTGGAGGACATCCGGAATTCGGACAAGCTTTCCGGCGTGATGCTGAACGGTCGGCTCTACGACCCCGTCACGATGAACGAGGTGACGACGGGGAACGCTGTGCGAGCCCCCTACTACTGGGAGCGCTGAGGCCGCTTACTGCTGCCAGCCGCTCACAAGCAGGTCGGTGCCGGTTACGAAGCCGGCGGCGGGGCTCGCGAGATAGGCCACGGCATGCGCGATGTCATCAGGCCGGCCGATACGGCCCACGTGGTTGGGCATGAAACCCTCCACGGCCTTGCGTTCGATCACTTCGAAATCCTCACCCCAGCCATTGGCGGCTGCCAGACCACGAAGCCAGGCTTCCACTGAGGGTGTGGCCACCAGACCGGGGCTCACGGAGTTGGACGTGACGCCGGTGCGGGAAAATGTCTTCGCCAGGCCTTTGCTCAGGTTGATGATCGCGGCCTTGGCGGCGCAGTAATCCGGAATCACCGTGAGCGCGTCGTGCCCCACCACGCTGCTGATCTGGATGAGGCGACCCCAGCCCCGCTCGCGCATCCCGGGCGCGAAACGGCGGATCATCCGTACCATCGAGATCACATTGTTCTGGTAGGTCGCGATCCATTCATCGGGCGTGGCATCCATCCACGGCGCATTGCCGGTTCCCGCAGACTCTCCGCCCGCATTGTTGACCAGTACATCAACACCGCCCCACGCGGCCTCCACCACATCGGCTGCGGCTTCGGCGCCCGCGTCGGTGGCGAGGTCGCCGATCGCGACGATCACCTCCCCCCCATGTTGCCGCGCCGCTTCCGCCACGGCCTCGGCGCGCGCGCGATTGCGCCCATGAACGGCCACGGATGCACCTTCGCTGGCAAGGCGCAGCGCAATGGCCTCGCCGATGCCAGAACTGCTGCCGGTGACCAGGATGCGTTTGCCTTCGAGATTTCGGGTCATGCTGCCTCCACGTACGGCTGAAACGACAACGCCGCCCTGTGGGCGGCGTTGCGTGAGCTTCGTTCGCGGACGAAGCACCGTTTTTGGTAGGCCCGAGAAGACTCGAACTTCCGACCTCCACCATGTCAAGGTGGCGCTCTAACCAACTGAGCTACGAGCCTGGAGAAACGCGAGCCGGCATTATAGCCAGCGAGACTCCGGAAGCAACCGCCCTCAGGCTGAAGCGAAAAGCTGCTCCTTGAGTGCCGCCAGACGGTCACGGATGCGGGCCGCCTCCTCGAACTCGAGGTTGCGCGCATGCTGGTACATCTGCTGCTCGAGAGCGGCGATTTCCTTGCTGACCTGCCCGGGCCGCAGGTCCTCGGCTGCCGCATGGCGTGGGGCATCCGCACCGGACTTCGAGCGCGCCCGGTTGCGCCCTCCTCCGCCGTGCGCGCCCTCCATGATGTCCATGACACTCTTCACCACACCCACCGGCACGATGCCGTGGGCCTCGTTGTGGGCGAGCTGCTTGTCCCGGCGACGCGCGGTCTCGTCGATGGCGCGGCGCATCGATCCCGTCTCACGGTCAGCGTAGAGGATCGCCGTGCCGTGCAGGTTCCGCGCAGCGCGCCCGATCGTCTGGATCAGAGAGCGCTCGGAACGCAGAAAGCCCTCCTTGTCAGCGTCGAGAATCGCCACGAGGGAAACCTCGGGCATATCGAGGCCTTCGCGAAGCAGGTTGATACCCACCAGCACATCGAATTCGCCGAGGCGCAGGTCGCGGATGATCTCGACTCTCTCGACGGTCTCCACATCGGAGTGCAGGTAGCGCACTTTCACGCCGTGCTCGTTCAGGTATTCGGTGAGATCCTCGGCCATGCGCTTGGTAAGAGTGGTGACCAGCACACGCTCACGACGCTCGACGCGCAGGCGGATCTCGGAGAGCAGATCGTCCACCTGCGAGGAGGCCGGGCGCACGATGATCTGCGGGTCGACGAGCCCCGTGGGCCTCACTACCTGCTCCACGACGCGATCCGCGTGTTCCTGTTCGTAGGAGCCTGGCGTGGCAGACACGAAGATCAGCTGCGGCACACGCCGCTCCCACTCCTCGAAACGCAAGGGCCGGTTGTCGAGCGCGCTCGGCAGCCGGAAGCCGTATTCCACGAGGGTTTCCTTGCGCGAGCGGTCTCCGCGGTACATGCCGCCCAACTGCGGAAGCGTCACGTGGGATTCGTCGACCACCACGAGTGCATCGGGAGGGATGTAGTCGAAGAGCGTGGGCGGTGCCTCGCCCGGCGCGCGGCTCGACAGATGGCGAGAGTAGTTCTCGATGCCATTGCAGTAGCCGAGCTCGCGCATCATCTCGAGGTCGTAGCGTGTGCGCTGTTCCAGCCGCTGCGCTTCCACCAGTTTGTCAGCAGAGCGCAACTGCACCAGACGCTCTTCGAGTTCCACGGCGATGTGATCTATCGCGGAGAGCAGCGTCTCGCGCGGCGTGACGTAGTGCGTCTTCGGGTAGATGGTGACACGGGGCAGCGGGCGCAAAACGGCGCCGGTGAGCGGATCGAACACGGAGATCTGCTCGATCGTGTCGTCGAATAGCTCGATGCGCAGCGCCTCCTGGTCGGATTCCGCGGGAAACACATCGATGACATCGCCACGCACCCGGTAGGTACCGCGATGGAAGTCGATGTCGTTGCGCGTGTACTGCAGCTCGGCCAGACGCCGGAGGAGATGACGCTGGTCGAGCAGGTCGCCGCGGTCCAGATGCAACACCATCTTCAGATAGGAGCCGGGATCTCCCAGGCCGTAAATCGCCGAGACCGTCGCCACCACGATGACATCGCGGCGCTCGAGCAATGCCTTGGTGGCTGAGAGGCGCATCTGCTCGATGTGCTCGTTCACCGACGCGTCCTTCTCGATGAAGGTATCCGACGACGGCACATAGGCCTCTGGCTGGTAGTAGTCGTAGTAAGAGACGAAGTACTCCACCGCGTTGTCGGGGAAGAACTCCCGGAACTCGCCATAGAGCTGCGCGGCAAGCGTCTTGTTGGGCGCGAGGACGATGGCGGGACGCTGCACAGATTCGATCACGTGTGCCACGGAAAAGGTCTTTCCAGACCCGGTCACCCCCAGCAATGTCTGCCGCAACAGCCCTTCGCGCAGGCCTTCGACCAGCCCCGCGATGGCGGCGGGCTGATCGCCCGCAGGCTGGAAACCGGATTCGACACGGAATCGACGCATGAAACATCCTGAGGGCGCGCTGCCAAGGGCGGGCATGAAGTGCACGGGGCATCGTGCTTGCTATTCTACGGCCCGGACAACCCCCCGGAGCAGCCGCATGCCTTTCGAGATCAGCATCCGCCCGCGGGTGAGCGAGACCGACATGCTCGGCCACATCAACAACGTGGCCGTGATGGCGTGGTTCGAGGAGGGCCGCTCCTACATGGTCCGCGAAGCGCTGGGCAAAGCGCCACGACTACCACCCTTCGTGCTTGCGCGCATGGAAACCGACTTCCGGGATCAGCTCTTCTTCGGAGAAGAGGCATGCGTCCGTAGCGGCGTGGAGCGACTGGGCAACACCTCGGTCATCGTGCGGCAGTGGATCGAACAGCGGGGAAAGCTCTGCGCCGAAGCACGCTGCGTACTCGTCCACTTCGACCATCAGACCCAACGCCCGACGCCCCTGCCTGAGGAGTTGAGAGCGTCCTTGAACCGTTTTCACGACGCATCCGAGACCGAGGCTCCTCGACACCCCGGATAAATTCTGGCGCTTTGAGGTTGACCACCCCCGGGTGCCTCATTACCATCGCGCTCCATTCCGCCTTAGCTCAGTTGGTAGAGCAATTGACTGTTAATCAATGGGTCGCTGGTTCGAGCCCAGCAGGCGGAGCCAAACTTCAGGCTAGACACTACAAGGGTTGCGCAAGCAGCCCTTTTTTTCGCCCCCAGAACCTGCGCCGGGGCTGATCGCCAGACAAGCACCCACCGGACCCACCCTCCCTGTGACCCAACCGCACATCATCGAGATCGCAGACACAAGCGACGGCACTTGCGGCGGGAAGGCCGCGGGGCTGGCCCGGCTGCTCGCGATGGGGCTGCGCGTACCGCCCGCCTTTGCCATCCGCAATGCAAGCTGCACCATCTTTCCGGCAGATCTGGACCTGCGCTGCGCGCGCCTGGGCAACACACCGCTGGCGGTGCGCTCTTCAGCAGACACAGAGGAC
>JBILEG010000230.1:0-5842 GCA_044352225.1 Pseudomonadales bacterium
GCATCACCGGAGGCGTGGTCCAGTGGGAATAAAAAACGAGTTCCTCGGCGGAGTCGAGGCGGATCTGCGCCTCCTCCAGCGTCTCGCGGGCAGCGGCCAGCCGGGCGGCGGAAATCGCGTCGGGGGTGGCGGCAATCTCGGCGTCATCCACCCTGCCACCGGGAAACACCCACTGCCCGGCCGCGAAGCCCAGCGTGGAGTTGCGGCGCAGCAGCAACACGTGCAGACCGTCCGGCGCGTCGCGCAGCAACACCACCGTGGCGGCAGGGCGAATGTCAGACATCTGGGCTCCGGGCTGTGATGGCCGGGCCGACGGGGCCCGACGCCGCATTGTAGCGACGCAGGCCCCCGCGCAGGGATTACGGTCCTTAAACCTCAGACGTTCAGCAGGAGATGCTCGCGCTCCCAGGAGCTGATGGTGCGGTTGAAGGCCTCGTACTCGGTGAGTTTCACGGAGCGGTAAGCGCGGATGAAGTTCTCTCCGAGGATGTCGACCACCGCATCGTCTTCGTCGATGGTGCGCAGTGCTTCCTCAAGCGAACGAGCGATGGTGATTTCTTCCTGGTAGGCATTGCCAGGATAGGGATCGGTGGGGTCGAGTTTCTGCTTCATGCCGAGATAACCCGCCACCAGCGTGCCCGCGATCGCGAGGTAGGGGTTGGCATCGGCGCCGGCGAAGCGGTTCTCGACGCGGCGGTTGCGGAAGTCGCTCTCCGGTACGCGGAAACCTGTGGTGCGGTTGTCGTAACCCCAGTGCAGGCTGATGGGTGCCGCGATCTCACGCGTGAAGCGACGATAGGCATTCACGTTGGGCGCGAAGAGGGCGATCAGCAGCGGCACGTATTTCTGCAAGCCGCCGATGTAGTGCAGGAAACGCTGCGTGTCCTGCCCGTCGGGGTGAGCGAAGATGTTCGTGCCGTCATCCATGCGCACCACGCTCTGGTGGATGTGCATGGCGCTGCCCGGCTCTTTTGCCATCGGGCGCGACATGAAGGTCGCGTAGACGTTATGGCGCAGCGCGGTCTCGCGCATCGTGCGCTTGAAGGTGAAGACCTGGTCGGCCAACTCGAGGGCGTCGCCGTGCAGGAAGTTCACCTCGAGCTGTGCTGCGCCGGCCTCGTGGATCAGCGTGTCGAGGTCCAGTTTCTGCTGTTCGCAGAAGCGGTACATGTCCTCGATGATCGGATCGAATTCATTGGCCGCGTCGATGGAATAGGACTGGCGCGCGGATTCCGGACGCCCCGAGCGGCCGATCGGCGGCTCGAGTTCGTAATCGGGGTCGATATTCTTCTTCACGAGGTAGAACTCGACCTCGGGTGCTACCACCGGCTTCAACCCGTCTTTCTCGTAGAGCGCCAGCACGCGGCGCAGCACGCTGCGGGTGGAGAGCGGGTGGAGGTTGCCGTCCATGTCGTAGCAGTCGTGGATGATCTGCGCGGTGGGTTCGTTAGCCCACGGCACCAGGCGCATGGTGTTCGGGTCTGCGCGCAGGTTCATGTCGCGGTCGCGCGGGTCGAGGAGCTCCCAGTAGTCGTCGGGATATTCGCCGTTCACGGCCTGCGCGAGGATGCCCTCGGGCAGGCGCGGGTTGTCCTGCTTGATGAACTTGTCGGCAGGGATGAACTTGCCGCGGGCAGCGCCCGTCATGTCGGGGACCAGTACCTCCACCTCGGAGATGCGGTTATCCAGAAGCCACTTGTGAACGGTATCCATGGTTGTCACTTGGTGTTGCGTTGGGGTGTCTTCGATGTAGCACGTTGCATGGCGCCATAAACCGAATTAAGATTCGACTTAAATCGAATTATTGTTCAGTTTAAAGAGGCCTCCGGCGGATTGCAAGCCGGCCGCCTCGCGGAGACCTGACCATGGGCAGCTGGGGACATGTGGCCTCTTACTACGCGGCGACGGCCAATCGTGAGCTGGCCTTCGCGCCGCTCCACGGCCACGTAAGGGCCGATGTCTGCGTGATCGGCGGAGGCTACACGGGGCTGTCGGCCGCGCTGCACCTGCGAGAGCGCGGCTACGAGGTGGTACTGCTCGAGGCCGAGCGTATCGGCTGGGGCGCCTCTGGGCGCAACGGCGGGCAGGTGGGCACTGGACAGCGCAGGCCGCAGTCCGAACTCGAACAACACCTCGGCACGGGGCACGCGAAACTCCTCTGGGATCTGGGCCTCGAAGCGGTGCAGCTGGTGGGCGAACTGATCGAGCGCCACCGCATCGACTGCGATGTTGCGCCGGGGATACTGCACCTGGGCTGGAAGGCCCGCGACGAAGCTGATGGCCGCCGGGAGATCGAACACCTGGCCCGCAACTACGGCTACGAGCGCATGCGCTTCGTGCCACGCGAGGAGGCCCGCGCGCTGAGCGGGAGCGAAGTGTTCAAGGCCGGCTTGCTGGACGAAGGCTCGCTGCACCTGCACCCGCTCAACTACGCGCTCGGCCTGGCCGCTGCTGCACACGATGCAGGCGTGCGCATGCACGAGGGCTCGCGCGTGCTGTCGTACGCGGGCAAGGATCGTGTGCGCGTCCGGACGGCGCAGGGCGAGGTTGATGCCGCGCACGTGGTGCTGGCCTGCAACGGCTACCTCGGGGGGCTCGAGCCCCGCGTCGCGGGCAAGATCATGCCCATCAACAATTTCATTATCGCCACAGAGCCACTGGACGAGGCGACGGCGGCAAGCATCAACCCGCAGAACCTGGGCATGCAGGACTCGCGCTTCGTCATCAACTACTGGCGCCTCTCTCGCGACCGGCGCCTGCTCTTCGGCGGCGGCGAGAACTACAGCCCCCGCTTCCCGGCTGACATCCGCTCTTTCGTGCGGCGCCACATGCTCGAGATCTACCCGCAACTCGCCGGCACGCGCATCGACTACGGCTGGGGCGGTACGCTCGCGATCACGTTGAAACGCATGCCTGCCTTCGGGCGACTTCCCCACAATGTGTTCTACGCACTGGGCTACTCAGGCCACGGCATCTCCATCGCCACGCTGGCGGGAAAGCTGCTCGCAGAGGCCGTCTCCGGCACCGCCGAGCGCTTCGATGTGATGGCGAAGATCCCCACACCCGTGTTCCCCGGCGGCACACTGCTCCGTTACCCGGGCCTTGTCGCAGGAATGCTCTGGTATGGAATGAAGGACCGGCTGTGAGAGAGACCGCACTGCACGCTGGCGCCTGCCCACGGCCGAACCTAGAATGCGCGCGCGCCGCAACAGCCGGCGCGGCCCAGGAGGCAACTGCACGCGCATGAAGACCGCCGCCCCGGCCCGTCGCGACCGGACGCTCAGCCCGCGACGCGAACCCCTGCAGCAACGCTCTCTCGCCCGCGCGCAGCAGATCCTGCAGGTGAGCGCGGAACTGCTCGAGGAAGTGGGCCTGGACACCCTCACCACCATTCTCATCGCACGCCGCAGCGGGATCTCGGTGGGCACGCTCTACCACTACTACCCCAACAAGCACGCCATCCTCCACGCGATGGCGGAGCGCTGGCTGCGCGAGGTCGAGCGCTCACTGGACGAGGTCGACGCCTGGCCGCTCGGGGAGCTCGCACTGCCGCAGTTCGTGGATCGACTCGTGGAGCGGCAACTCGTGGTGTACCGCGAGCAGCGCGGCATCCTGCACCTGGTGCAGGCGATGTTCTCGATCCCGGAACTGCGCGAACTCGACCAGCGCCACGACGCACTGGTGATCGAGCGGATGGCAAAAGCCTTCGGCCGTTACGGGCTGAAGGGCAGCAGCATCGGCCTGGGGCGCCTCGCGCGGGCGTACCTGGAGCTCACGCACGCTCTTCTGCTGGTGGTGGCGAACCAGGCCGGCTCGCGCTCGCGGCGCACGCTCACAGACCTCAAACGCGTCACCACCGCCCTGCTCGAACCCTATCTGGAGGAGGAATCGCCGCCGTGAAGACCATCTTCGTGATCCGCAACCAGAACGGGCATTACCTGGGCCGGCACGGCGAGTGGCTGGACGGCAGCCACGTGCCCGGGCTGTTCCGCACCGAACACCGGGATGTGGCAATGAACGAACTGGTGGAAGTGAACCTGCGGGACTTCGATCTGCGGGGCGAGATCGTCGGCTTCGAGGCCGAGGCGGGCGACTATCCGGTGGTCGAGGTGCTCAACCCCATCGTAATCACCCCCGAGGAGTGTGAAACGCCGGCACCGCCTCCGCAAAGCCCTTGAAACTTCCGGCAATGGCCCCACTCTAAGCCCCGCAGTAACTAAACGGAGTTGTGACGTCATGATGCGCATCGGCCTCTTTCTGCTCACCAACCTCGCGGTGCTCGCCCTGGCGAGCGTCACGCTGAACCTGCTCGGCTTCAACTCGATCATGGCGCAGAACGGGGTAGACCTTAACCTCTCTGCCCTGCTCGTCTTCTGTGCCGTGTTCGGCATGTCCGGCTCACTTATTTCCCTGTTCATGAGCAAGTGGATGGCCAAGCGCTCCACGGGCACGCAGCTGATCACGGAACCCCGCACCGAAGGCGAGCGCTGGCTGGTGCAGACCGTGGCGCAACTGGCCCAGCAGGAGGGCATCGGCATGCCCGAAGTGGGAGTGTTCCCCTCGGAAGCATCAAACGCCTTCGCCACAGGCTGGAACCGCAATGCCGCGCTGGTTGCCGTCAGCAGCGGACTGCTGAACCGCTTTGACCGCAACGAGATCCGTGCCGTGCTGGCACACGAGATCGGCCACGTCGCCAACGGCGACATGATCACGCTCTCGCTGATCCAGGGCGTGGTGAACACCTTCGTGATGTTCTTCGCGCGGATCATCGGCCACACGGTCGACCGCGTGGTGTTCAAGACCGAGCGCGGGCTCGGGATCGGCTACTACATCGTGACCTTCGTCGCCGAGATCGTGCTCGGGCTGCTGGCCTCGATGGTGGTGATGTGGTTCAGCCGCCGCCGCGAGTTCCGTGCGGACGAAGCCGGTGCACGCCTGGCGGGCAAGGGCGCGATGATCGCAGCGCTGCAGCGCCTGCAGGCCGAGCAGGACATGCCCAAGGAAATGCCCGCCACGATGACGGCCTTCGGTATCAGCGGCGACATCAAGCACGGGCTGGCCGCCCTGCTCCGCACCCATCCCTCGCTGGATGACCGGATTCAGGCGCTGCGCGACAGCACCTGATCCTCTGGCCGCTGTCACGACGGACGCGGGCCGCTAGAATGCGGCCCGTGTTCCGTAGCGGGTGCGTTCCCATGAGCAGATTGCCATCCCGGTTCCTCGCCACAGCCCTTCTGTGCGTGCTGCCACTCGCGCAGGCACAACAGACAGCGCCGCAGAAACCCCTGCCGCCGATCATCGGCTATGACTCACGTTTCCAGCCCATCCCCTCTCGCGAGGGAATGGTGGTCTCCAGCGACATCGTGGCCAGCCGCGTAGGCGCGCAGATCCTGGCCGATGGCGGGAACGCGGTGGATGCGGCTGTGGCTACGGGCTTTGCACTTGCTGTGACTTATCCGCAGGCAGGCAACATCGGCGGCGGCGGTTTCATGCTGCTGCACCTCGCCGAGAGCAAACGCGATATCGCCATCGACTACCGCGAGACGGCGCCCAAGGCCGCGCGGCGCGACATGTTCCTTGATGCCGCAGGCAATGTGATCGAGGGGAAATCGCAACTCACGCACCTCGCATCCGGCGTGCCGGGGACAGTCGCAGGACTGCTGCACGCGCAGAAGGCCTACGGGCGACTGAGCCGCGCACAGGTGATGGCACCGGCCATCGCGCTCGCCGAGAACGGCTTTCCGATGGGCTTCTCCATGTCGGAACTGCTGGCCGGCCCCTGGGGCAAGCGGCTGCTCGGGAATGCAGCCGCAAAAGGCTACCTGTTCAAGCCGGACGGCAC
>JBILEG010000231.1:0-5841 GCA_044352225.1 Pseudomonadales bacterium
GGTGGCGGACATCCCCGCGCTCACCCTCTCGCAGCTGGCCAGCATGACGGCAGCCCAGCACGCGGTTCTCACGGCCGGCCAGCTGGCAGCCATGAGCCCCGCGCAGATAGCGGCCATACCCTATGTCACACCCCTGATCCTCGACCTGAACGGTGACGGCGTGCAGACCACCTCTCTGGCCGAGGGCGTGAGCTTCGATCTGCGCGCCACGGGCGAGGCCCTGCAGACCGGCTGGGTGGCCGGGGGCGATGGCCTGCTCGCGATCGACCGCAACGGTGACGGGCTGATCAACGACGGCAGCGAGCTCTTCGGCAGCGCCTTCCGCCTTGCCGACGGAACACAGGCCGCAGACGGCTTTGCGGCGCTGGCTTCGCTCGACAGCAACCTCGACGGGGTGCTGAGTGCCGATGACGGTGACTTCGGCGCGCTGCTGGTGTGGCGCGACGACAACCACGACGGCATCACCCAGAGCGGCGAGTTGCTGGGGCTCTCGGATCTCGGGATCGTGTCTATCGGTCTCGATGCCGAGCGCGGCACAACCATCGACGAGGGCAACTGGCTGGGGCTCGAGGGCAGCTACACCACGAGCGACGGGCAGACCCACGACATCGTCGACGTGTGGCTGCGCACCGGTCAGAGTTCCTTGCTGGAGCAGCACATGGGAGGACTGTCCACCGGTTCCCCGGACAGCCTGCTCTGATGGGCGGCGATCCGGCGTCGCTGGACGCCGCGTTCGCGGACGGTCTGCGTGCCGCGAACGCGGCTGGCCTCGAGGCCATGCAGTGCATCGCACTCGCAGATCGTCTGAACGCGGCCGGCCGGCCGGCCGACGTGGTCTCGCTCTATCAGGCCTGGCTCGCCAGCAACACCTCGCCGGCGAGCCACGTCATCCAGTTCAATCTGGGCGTCACCCTGTCGCAGTCCGAGCGGCTGGCAGAGGCCGAGGCTGTCTACCGCGCCGCCATCCTGCAGAAACCCGATTTCAGCCAGGCCTGGTTCAATCTGGGCGCCGTGGTGGAGCGGCTCGGGCGCAAGGAGCACGCGCTCACCATCTGGCAGTCGATGCTCGATCATCCGCTCGCGGGCCCCGAACTGAATCGCGATCTCTACCTGCTGGTGGTGAACGGCATGGGCCGCCTGCTCGAGGAAATGCGTGAATTCGAGCGTGCCGAAGAGAAGCTCCTTGCGAGCCTGCAGTGCGATCCGGAGCAGCCCAAGGTCATTCAGCACTGGGTGCATCTGCGGCAGAAGCAGTGCAAATGGCCGGTGTACGCGGGCCTCGATCAGCCCGGCCCCGGTGAGTTGCTGAAGGCGACCTCCCCGCTCGCGATGCTTTCGGCGAGCGACGACCCGGGCCTGCAACTCGCTGCCGCCGTCCGCTTCGTGCACGAGCGGGTTAACCTGCGCGTCCCGGCGCTTGCGCCCGCCTCAGGCTACCGCCACGCGAAGTTGCGCATCGGCTTCCTGTCCTCGGATTTCTGCCTGCACGCGGTGTCCCTGCTGACCGTGGAACTGCTCGAACTCCTCGATCGCGAGCGCTTCGAGCTCTACGGCTTCTGCTGGAGCCGGGAGGATGGCTCGGCGCTGCGTGCCCGGGTCATCAAGGCCTTCGACCGCTTCGTCCGTATCGCGGGGCAGGACGATGCCTCCGCAGCACAGCTCATCCGCGAGCACGAGATCGACATCGTCGTCGACCTGCAGGGCATCACCTCCGGCGCGCGACCCGACATCCTCTCGTGGCGTCCGGCGCCGGTGCAGATCACCTACCTCGGCTTTCCCGGGCCCACCGGGCATCCCGGCATCGATTACGTGATTGCCGACCACTACCTGATCCCGGACGCCGAAAAGCCCTTCTACACCGAGACGCCGCTGTACCTGCCGGTCTTCCAGTGCAGTGACCGCCAGCGCCCGGTGGCGGCGCTGCCGTCGCGGCAGGACTGCGGCCTGCCGGAAGACGCCTTCGTGTTCTGCTGCTTCAACAACAACTACAAGTTCACGCCGGAGATGTTCGGGGCGTGGATGCGGATCCTGGTGCAGACGCCCGGCAGTGTGCTGTGGCTGCTGGCCGACAACCCCTGGTCGAAGCGTGAGGTGCTTGCCCGTGCAGCGGAGCACGGCGTGGATCCCGCGCGGTTGCTGTTCGCGCCACGCGTGGCGCCCGAGCAGTACCTGGCGCGCTACACGGCGGCGGATCTGTTTCTGGATGCTTATCCCTTCAACGGTGGCACCACCGCGAACGACGCACTCTGGATGGGCTTGCCGGTGCTCACGCGCTCGGGGCGGACCTTCGCCTCGCGCATGGCGGGGAGCCTGCTCACGGCGCTCGACCTGCCCGAGTTGATCACGGACACGCTCGCCGGTTACGAATCCCGCGCCGTGCAGATTGCCCGGGATCCCGCGCTCCACGCCGCCCTCCGGGCGCGCCTCGTGGCCGGCCGTGAAACATCGGCGCTCTTCGACATGCCGCGTTTCGTGCGCGACTTCGGCGATGCGCTGGAGCGCATCGCGCGCAGGGGCTGATCAGCCGGCCTCGGGCAGGCCGAAGAGTGTGCGGAACGCCGGGTCGGGCTCGCCTTTGAACGCCAGCACGTTGATCTCGAGGTTCTGGCCTTCGGCACCGACGCGGAACATCTTGCCGAACCCCGCCTGCAGCAGCACTTTCAGCAGCGACTTCTGCGTGAAGCCGGTCTTGTGCGCGAAGAATCCCTCGCCGCTGCGCTCGATCTGGGCGGTATAGCCGTAGATCACGTCCAGCACCATGATCGGCCCGAGCGAGGACTGGTAGAGGGTGTCCTCGATGTCCAGCCCCTTCTCGACGCTCACCCGCATGACCTCGCCGATATCCGGCACCCGGATATGGGCCACGCCACCGTCCTTCAGCACGTGCAGGAAACCCGAGAGCACCTTAGGCACGTCATGGCGGTAGTAGTGCTCGAGGTTGTGCGAGCAGTAGATCGCCTCGAACTGCCCGCCTTCCAGTGTGCCCAGTTCGCGGGCATCACAGACGATATCGGGCTTGCCGGTGGGATCGATGTCCAGCAGGACGTGCTCGAAGCCGGCGTATTGCGGCGGCAGCGGAATGGCCTTGCTGTTGCCGCCCACGTTCAGGATTTTCTTCATGTACGGTTCTCCGGAATCAACGTTTGCTCAGCATGCCCTGCCCGGTCGGCAGGGGCACCACGCGGTAGCCGCGGGCCTCGAACCACGGGTCCTCGGCCAGCTTCTGGCTGCGGTACACCGACCACTCGTAGTCATCGAGGATGATCACGCCACCGCTCACCACGCGATCGAAGAGGTGCTCGAGCGCGGCGATCTCTCCCTCGGCATTGTTCATGTCGATGTGGAGGTAGGCGATCTCCTCGGGGATGCCCTGCGCGAAGGAGTCCGGGATGAAGCCCTTGATCAGGCGGACCTGCGAGTAGCCCGCGAAGCGCGCCTCGATCTGGGCGTGGAAGCCCTCGGCCTGCCCGGCGAAGGAATGCCCCTGCACCGGGTTGTAGTCGAAGGTGTCGTAGCCCCAGAAGGTCTTGGGGAAGTCTTTCCCGCCCAGATAATCCATCACCGTCTTGATGCCCGTGCCCGCGTACACGCCGCACTCGACGAAATCACCCCGCAGCGGCATGACGTTGTACGCGAGCGTGGCGAGCACGTAACGCCGCCAGGCGATGGCCTGATCGGCATCGTTCAGGATGTTGGCAGTCCATGCCTGGCGGAAACTCTCGTCCTCGAACATCGAGTTGTTGCGGCCCCAGGTGAAGAGGTTGTCGCCCAGGTAGTGCCCCGGTGTCACCAGGCTCTTCGCTTCCTCCATCAGAGCCTGGAACCGCGCCGGGTCCTTGATGCCCCAGTATTTGGGCATGGCGAAATTGATCAGCTGCTGTGCCGAGATGTCTCCGAGTTTGGGCAGGCTCATGCGCGCGGGTTCCGGTGGTTGCCAGCAGGTTCGCATGGTATCGGCTGATGCGCCCCGAGCGTGAGCGCCGCGCCGCGGCTCAGGCCTCTAGCTTCAGCGCAAAAGCCTCGTCGAGCGTGGTGATGCCCTCGCGCGCGAGGGCCAGTGCATTCTGCGTGAGCGGGATCATCCCCTCCTGCACCGCGAGACGCCGCAACTCGTCGGCGCTCGCCTTGCGGTCGATCAGTTCGCGCAGCGCCGAGCTCACCTCGATCAGTTCACCCACCATTGCGCGGCCGCGGTAGCCCGTCTGGTTGCAGTCGGTGCAGCCGGCGCCGCGGTGGAAGACCTCGTCCTCGCCCACCTTGAAGTACGTGCGCAGCACTCCGTTGCCCGTGTCCACGGTCTTGCACTTCGGGCAGATGCGCCGTGCCAGGCGCTGCGCCATGATCCCCACCACCGAGGAGCTGATGAGATAGGGTTCGAGGCCCATGTCCTGCAGGCGTGTGATGGCGCTCGCCGCATCGTTGGTGTGCAGCGTGCTCATCACGAAGTGCCCCGTGAGCGCGGCTTTCACGGCGATCTCGCAGGTCTCGAAGTCGCGCATCTCGCCGATCAGGATTTCGTCCGGGTCGTGGCGCAGGATGTGCCGCAGCGCCACCGCGAAGGTGTAGCCGATCTGCGGCTTGATCTGGATCTGTTCGACATTCTCCATCCGGTATTCCACCGGGTCTTCCACCGTGATCACGTGCGGGTTGGCTTCAAGACGTTTGTTGATCACGGCGTAGAGCGTGGTGCTCTTGCCCGAGCCCGTGGGGCCGGTGACGAGGAAGATGCCGTAGGTGTGGTCGAGGATGCGCGCCAGGCGTTCCTTGTCGGTGCCGCCGATGCCGAGCTGCTCGAGTTTCACGTTGGCAGCGTTGCGATTCAGCACGCGGATCACCACCGACTCGCCCGTCACCACCGGGATGGCCGAGACGCGCAGATCGTACATCTGCGCGCCTTCGAGCATGCTCGCGTGGCCGTCCTGCGGCAGCCGGTGCTCGGCGATGTTCATGCCTGACATGATCTTGATGCGGCAGACCAGCGGCCCCACCAGATCCACCGGTATATGACGCTGCCACATCATCTCGCCGTCGATGCGGTAGTAGATCGCGGCACCGTGCTCGAGCGGCCGGATGTTGATGTCGGAGGCACGCAGGCGGATGGCGCGGCGGATAACGGCATCGACCAGCCGCACCACCGGCGCCTGCCGGGCGCGGCGTTCGACGTCCGTGGGCGCCTCGTCATGCGCGCTGGCATGCGGCAGCATGCCGTCTTCGCCGAGTTCGGTGATGAGGTTCTGTTCTTCCAGCGAGAGGAAGTGGCTGTCGATCAGCCGCGTGATGTCTTCGTCGGGCACCACCACCACCTCGATGGGGTGGCGTGCGGCGAAGGTGGCGGCGGCGATGGCTTCCTTGTCGGCGGGATTTGCCACCGCCACCACGAGCTTGCCCTTGATGCGCGAGAGCGGAAACACGCGGTGCTTGATGGCCACCTCTGCCGGAATGGTACCCAGAACGCCCGGGTCGACCGTGAGTCCGTCGATGTGTACCACCGGGATGCCCAACTGCTGCGCCACCAGCACCGGGCGCCGGGATTTGTCGAGGAGGCCGAGCTGCTCGATGGTGTCGAGGAGATCGGTGCCATGCTCGCGCCGGTACGCGATCACGTCCTTGATGGATGTGGAGGGAATCGTTCCGGAGTCGACGAGTTCCCTCAGCAATCCCGATTCGCTGGACGGGGGCGTGGCGAAGCTGAGGTGCTGCAGGTCGGCATCGCAGCTGATGGTGGGCGTGTTCATGGCGCGGCCTTACTCGAGGCCGAAGCCCTCGTCGTCGTGTCCCGCTTGCTGCGAGGCTTTTTCGACGGCCTCGATGGCGCGCACCAGCGTGGCATGTTCGTGCGGC
>JBILEG010000232.1:0-5819 GCA_044352225.1 Pseudomonadales bacterium
CGCCCACCAAGAGCGCACCACCGCCGATCCCAACCAGGTTGGTGACAAACAGCACGAGGCTGAGTCCGGTAGCGCGCAATGCGACCCCGGAAACGCTGTGTACGGCCGCTAGCGTAGGTGCCACGAAGACCGAACCGAGCAAGGCTGCCGGGAAGACGCATGCGATGCTCCAGAAGATATCGGACGCCAGCACAGCGCCCGCGTACAGCGGTGTCGCTGTCGCGGCCGCGATGGCGGGCAACCAGCAGAGCCATCGTCGGTCACGCCGCGCAAGAGCAGCAGCCAGAAACCCGCCGCCCAGAGTGCCGAGTCCTGCGCCAATGCCGTTCACAACCGCGAGCAGCGAGCCCACTTCATGAGTCTGTAGGTGGTGGAGCCGCTGGTAGAAAGAAGGCAGCCATGCGCCCATCCCGTAGAGCACCATCGACTGCATGCCTGCCGCGACTGCGATCAGGGGCATGCTCCGTCGAGAGAGCAATTGCCGTGCGTCATCGATGAATCGGCCAGGCCGCTCTTTTGCGCTGATCCCCGAGGACATGCCACGGATCGGCTCACGCACGGTCCCGAGGACGAGTAACGCTAGCAGCATGCCAGGCAGGCCGATCAGTATGAGCGCCATGCGCCAGCCGAAGAGTTCCGCGAGCCAACCGCCAAGCAACAGGCCAAGGAACACGCCAATGGGTGCCCCAACTGAAAACACAGACAGGGCCACCGGTCGTTCGGCGGGAGAGTAATAGTCCGAGATTATCGATTGAGCCGGCGCGATACATCCGGCCTCGCCAATCGCGACGCCGATTCGTGCGGCAAGCAACTGTGCGAGGTTGATGGCCATGCCACAGAGTGCCGTCATCGCCGACCAAGCCAGCATGCACACGACGATCAGGTTGCGCCGGGAGTAGCGATCCGCGATTCGCGCGAAGGGGATCCCAAAAGTGACATAGAAGGCCGCGAAGGCCAGCCCGGAGAGCAGACCGAGTTGCGTGTCGCTCAGGCCGAGGTCGCGGCGGATAGGCTCGAGCAGAACAGAGAGCACCTGCCGGTCGACGAAGTTGACCACATAAACCATTGTCAGCATGCAGAGCACGAGACGCCGGTATGAAGCGCTGACGGAAGCCGCCTCCCTGACTGGCGTCAGACCTAACGACACGATCGGCTCTCCTCGATCGACGGGCTGATACGCCTCACAGGATTGCGACCGGGCTTACGGGTGAGCCGGTGGCTCCCGTGATCCTGAGCGGCGCCACCACTAGCATCAAGTCGGCGTGGCCCCGGGCATGAATCGCTCGCGCCAGCGTCTCAAGCTCGAGGTGATGGATCAGCGGCAGTCCCAGGTAGACCTCCGTTAGGATGTGTATGGGTACCGAGCAGTGCGGAGTAGTGCTCGGGAAGTTGTCTCCCGAACTGTCCGTCGCGACGGTCGAGAGGTCCCAGCGGTCGATCAGGTCGATGCAGTCGACGTGCAGTCCGCACCAGTTGCCGTGGTCGTCGGCTGCCTCCGGATCATCGTGGCGCACCACCCGTGTCGCATACCTGCCGGTGCGGATCACCAGCGCATCGCCAGGCTCGATCCGCCCTTCCAGCCATGCAAGATCCTCTGGGGTCACCGGGGTGCCAGGGCGCAGTACCGTGAGGCCGTGTTGAGCGGGCACGTCGACGAACCAGGCCCGCGTAACGATCGGCGGGATGTCCATCACGGTGAAGCGACGCCCGGGCTGCCCGGTGCTGACGTTGTCCTCGAAGTGCGTGCCGTTGAACGAAAGGCCGTGGTGTCCGCAGTGACAGAAGGCGTCGATGTGGGAGTTGGTCATGCCATGAATCGCCACCGAGAAGCTGTCGCTTGTGGCCTGTACCGGCTCGTCGCGCGGGCCAAATTCGTATTTGCCAGCATGGTCCATGCTGTGGCGGAAGGCCGCCGCATCGAGCCCTGCATCATCGGCCCTGAGCGGAGCGCCGAGCGCGAGTCGCTCGTGCGAGCGGACCGCGGCGAAGGCGCGCCGTGTGGTCCCTGCGTCCAGCAGGTTCAGGGTGCCGAGGTCGTTCGGCCAGCGGCCCCAGTTGTAGGTGTTGAACGGCCAGTGATCCAACGCCTTGCCTCGTCCCATGCGGTCCTGCCTCCTCGTGCGCGCGCTTACCTTTGGGCCTGTTGCGTGGTACCAGACAACCAGATAACGTTACCACCATTAGGAAAACAATACTAACCGGTAGGGAGCCTGTGCGGCCGCGTCGTCGCTAGGCTCTGGCAAAGAGTTTTACCCCTCAACTCCTCCTGCAAAGGAGCATTGCCATGACCGATCCAAAGCACGTTCGCCCTATCGAGTACAGCTGGCAGGACGATATGCCCTGGGGTGTGGAGAATACGGTCTACGAGGATGCCTATGGCCTCCTCGATGCTCGGATCGCGCTGTCGCCGCGCGCCGGTGGCTGGGAGATAACGGTGTACGGCAAGAATCTCGATGACGAACTCTACCGGTTTGACACCATTCCCTTTCTTGGCGATGTGTTCTCGCGTTTCGGCCCACCGCGCAGCTTTGGTGTGCAGGCCACACTGGATTTTTGAGGAAGGCCCCCAAAGGCCCGGGAGGAGAGGTGAACGACTACACGGCTCATGACGGGCTCGGGCTGGCGGCGCTGGTCAGCGAAGGCAAGGCGAGTGCCACAGAGTTGCTCGAGGCGGCGATCGCGCAGGCGGAAAAGGTCAATCCGCGGATCAATGCACTCGTGACACCCATGTTCGCACAGGCCCGCGCCCGCGCCGCCGAGGTGCCCGGTGAGGGGTCTTTTGACGGCGTCCCCTTCCTGCTCAAGGACCTGCGTGCGCAGTACGCGGGCGTCCCCACCACCGCGGGCAGCCGCCTCTGGCGCAACCTCGTGCCCGATCACGACAGCGAACTCGTCGTCCGCCAGAAGCGAGCAGGCTTCGTGATCTTCGGCAAGACGAACACGCCCGAGTTCGGCTGCTGCCCGAGCACCGAGGGCAGGCTGTTCGGCGCGGTCCGTAATCCCTGGAATCTCGCCCTCAGCGCAGGGGGCTCAAGTGGCGGCTCGGCGGCCGCCGTGGCGGCCGGGATAGTGCCGCTCGCGCACGCTTCGGACGGTGGTGGCTCGATCCGCATTCCCGCCGCCTGCTGCGGTGTCTTCGGTTTCAAGCCCTCTCGGGGCCTGAACCCATCAGGCCCCGATTACGGCGAGGCCTGGAGCGGCCTCAGCGTCGAGCATGTGGTCTCGCGCTCCGTCCGTGATAGCGCGGCGGTCTTGGATGCCACCGCCGGAGCTGCGCCGGGTGATCCCTATTGCGGACCAGTGCCGGCGAGGAGTTTCCTCTCGGAGACGGAGCATGACCCCGGGAAACTGCGTATTGCGCTGCAGCGCCGCGCCCTGTCGGGTGCGCCTGTGCACCCTGCCTGTATCGAGGCGCTCGACGACTGCGCGCGGCTACTTGAGTCGCTAGGCCACGTGGTGGAAGAGGCTGTGCCTGAGTACGACGTGGCGCGGATCGGCGCGGCCTACCCCTTGCTGATCGCCGCGAATGTGCAGGCGGGCATCGACCAGTACTGCGAGATACTGGGCATTGCGCCAGGGCCCGACCTCGTCGAGAACGTGATTGGCATCCTCGGCAAGACCGCCCACGCGAAGAATGCTGCAGACATGGTCCGTGCGACTTGGTCGATGCACGCCATCGGACGGCAGGTCGCGCCGTTCTTCGCGCGCTACGATGTGCTGCTGACGCCGGTGGTGGCCACGCCGCCGCCTGTCCTCGGCACGCTCGACACCAGCACGGCAGACGTGCAGTCCTACCTCGAGGCTGTCTTCCGCTTCATCCCTTTCACCGCGCTAGCGAACATCGCGGGGATCCCGGCGATGTCGGTCCCGCTGCACTGGACTTCGGAGGGCGTGCCCCTCGGCGCGCACTTCAGTGCGGGCTTTGGTCGTGATGGGCTGCTGTTCTCACTCGCCGCGCAACTCGAGCGCGCGCGGCCTTGGTGGCAGCGCTATGCGGGGCTTGAGGCCTCCTTCGCCTGATCCGCCAGACCTTCTTTCGACAATCGAGGCATGGAGATAGACATGAGATTCAGTATTGCGCCCGCCCTGCAGAAAGTCGTCGCGGGCGAGCGAGTTTTCGATATGGACGGATTCCTCGCTGAGTGCGATGCAGCGGAGCGCTGTGGCTGGTATGCGGCCTATACCGGCGAGAAGCATTCGGGAGACACCTCCTACACCACCAACCCTGCCATGGTCTGCGCGGTGGGACTTGCGCGCACCGAGCGCTTGCGCTTCTGCACCGGCGTAACCGTGTTGCCCGTGCACCATCCCGTGAGTGTTGCGGAAGACGGCTGCCTGCTCGATGCGATGTTCCCTGGCCGATTCCGGCTCACCACCGGCGCCGGTTACTTCCAGGGTGACTACGACCCATTCGGCGTGTCGCTCGATGAGCGTCACCACCGCATGGAGTTGGGCATGGACGTAATAGCGGCGCACCGCGAGGGGCGGAAGATCCCCGTGCCGGCTCCCTGGTCGGGTACCGTGCAGGGCAGGGACCCGGCGCTCGGGCCCGATCACCTCGAAGTGTTCATTGGCGCCTGGAGCGCCCCGGGCGTTCGCCGCGCCGCCCGACAGGCCGATGGCTGGGTCACGGATCCGCTTCGCAGTGGCAGGTGGATGGCGCACCTCGCGCGGATCTACCGAGAGGAGTGCGAAAAGGTAGGCAAGAAACCCCGGATCGTGCTGCTGCGCGAGGCCTGGCTCGGTCGCGACGAGGAGAGCGCGCGAGCGACCTACGGCCCGCACGTCCTCGGTTACTCACGGGTCTATTTTCGCCGGGGCAACGCCTACGACCCACGCTTCGATCCCTGGCTGAAGGACGTGAGCGATGAGTCGCAACTCACTCTCGACCACGTACTGCCCGATCGCGCAGTGGCGCGAGAGCATCGGTCCGGAGGAGATCATTCTTCGCCTGCGCCACTTCGAGGGGCCCAGCCTTGAGGAGACGCTCGCGTGCATCGATCACATTACCCAAGACATCGTTCCGCAGGTGCCTTGAGGTGCCGCCCGTCCGTCGTGAATACACGCGCTCTGTCAGCCGCCGTGCTGACGGCGAGCCTTGGCGGCTGCACTTCGTGGAGCTCCGAGGTGCACAGCCCGGGCCCTCGACGGCCTTTGTCGGCGGCATCTTCGGCGACAAACCTCTTTGCACGCTCGCGGAGCTCGCTACGGAGCTCGCCGGACGGGAGGACCTGCGCGGCACCGTGCTGCTCTGCCCTGCGGCTAATCCCTTCGCGCTGCAGGCCGGCACGCGGATCAGCCCCGACCACCTGTTTCTGAACCGCGTTTTCCCCGGCGCGCCTGCGGGTTTCCTGACTCACCAGCTCGCGCATGTGTTGCTTGATGAGTTACGCAATGCCACTGACTGCGTAATCGACCTCCATTCCGGCACGCCGGATATGGCGCTCTGGTATTCCTACGACTACGGCGACGAGGAGCTCTCGGCATCCTTCGGCTACACGCCGATCGTGAAAAACATGGCGCAGCCCGGCCAGCTGTCATGGGCCTTCACCGAAGGCGGTCATGGCAAATCCGTGCTCGTTGAGTTCGGCGGAGGCGCGATCGGGGAGACCGCTGTAGGGGTCGCGGGCTGCCTCAACGTGCTGCGCTACCGCGGGCAACTGGAGGGTCGCGCCACCGGCCCCGGGCGCGTCGCGGTGATCGACGGGCGCGTCTCGATGTACTTGCCTTCCCAGACGGGGGCGTTGATAAGCGCGCACGCGACCACTCGGGTCGGGCAGCCGATCCCCTCTGGGCCGGTTGCCTGGCTGGTGAATCCC
>JBILEG010000233.1:0-5811 GCA_044352225.1 Pseudomonadales bacterium
TGGCGCGGTAATCCGCTGCGATGCCGCGTGCGCGCAGTGCCTGCTCCAGTGCGAGCACGGTGTACTTCTTGCCCACGGCGCAGTCGGTGCCCACGGTGAGCAGTCGCTTGCCGCTGCGCTTCGCACCGCTGCCGGGGCTGAAGTCTTGCGGGGGGTTGCGTACATCCACCAGACGCCGGCCGCGCAGGCGCGCGCGCTCGGCAAACTCCGCATCCGCGTTCAGTCGCGAGTGCAGCCCGGCGACGATATCGAGGCCCGCATCCAGCGCCTCCAGCACCACGCCACGCCAGTGCGGCGGCAAGCGCCCGCCGTCCGGCGCAATGCCGATCACGAGGCTCTTCGCGCCCGCCGCTGCGGCAGCCGCCGGTGAAAGTTCGGGAAGCCCCAGATCCACCGCGCAACCGGGCAAACGGTACTGCGCCGCGCACCATTGCGGGCGCCATTGGCGGATGCCGAGGCCTGTTTTGGCATCGAGCGGATCGCTCACATCGCCCAGGAAAATCAGATAGGGCTTCGCAATGGTGCTGATGTCGTTGCGCTGTGGCAGGTCGGCCATGGCAGTTTGTCGCCTTTGCTGTGCGGCGCGGGTGGCCGCGGGTATCGATGGTGGCATTCTATCCTCCGGTGAGCGCTTGCGGGCGTGTCCCGTTCGAGCCACACCGGAGCCCTCACACGCAGATGTCCCCCACGGCCTGGTTTCTCTACGCGGTCACGGTGCTGATCTGGGGCTCGACCTGGCTCGGCATTACCTTCCAGCTGGGCAAGGTCGATCCGCTGGTCTCGGTGATCTACCGGTTCGCGCTCGCCACGCTGGCGTTGTTCGCCTGGTGCCGTTTCAAGCGCGCGCCGCTCGCGCTCAGCCTGCGCGAGCACGGCTGGATCGCGCTGCAGGGCAGTTGTCTGTTCGCACTCAACTACTGGCTGATCTACCACGCCGAGCTCTACCTCACCAGCGGCATCGTGGCGGTGCTGTTCGCCACGCTCTCGTTCATGAACATGCTGAACGGGCGGATTTTTTTCGGTCGTGCGCTGTCGGCGCGCATGGCCGGTGGTGCGCTTTTCGGCGTGGCGGGTGTGGGCATTCTCTTCTGGCCCGAGGTGCAGCATCTCAGCCTCGAAGACCGCGCTGTGAAGGGAGCGATGCTGGCGCTTGCATCGACCTACGTCGCCTCCCTCGGCAATGTGGTGGCGGGGCATAACGCGCGTTTCCGCTGGCCTGTCATCACGGGCAATGCCTGGGGCATGTTCTACGGCACGCTGCTGTTGCTCGGTATTGCGCTCGTCAAGGGCGTCGACTTCCGTTACCCGACCGAGCTCTCCTACACCCTGTCGCTGATGTACCTCGCGCTGTTCGGTTCGGTGTTTGCGTTCGGTGCATATCTGCGGTTGATCGCGCTGATCGGCCCTGACCGTGCGGGCTACAGCTCCACGGTGACGCCCGTGGTGGCCCTGCTGATGTCCACCGCCTTCGAGGGCTATCACTGGGGCACGCCAGCGATCGCGGGGCTGCTGTTGATCCTGATCGGCAACGTGCTGGTGTTGCGCGGGCGGCGCTGAGCATCGCACCATTCGGTCTCCTCCCAGACATGCCCCGCGCGGAGATCCTGCATGAGCGATTTCGCCACCGTCCGATACGAACTGCACGGCGCTGTCGCGCTGATCACGCTGAACCGCCCTGACGTGCTGAACGCCTTCGATACACAGCAGCGTGCAGACCTGCTGGCCGCGGCGCAGCGTGCCGAGGCAGACCCGGCCGTGCGGGTGGTCGTGCTGACGGGCGCCGGTCGGGCTTTTTGCGCGGGCGCCGATCTGGCCGATGCCACGCTCGACGATGGCATCGGTGCCTTGATCGAGAGGGAATACCGGCCTTCGCTCCTCGCTATCCGCGAGTCCACCAAGCCCTGGATCGCCGCAGTGAACGGCGCGGCGGCGGGTATCGGCGGCTCCTACGCGATGAGCTGTGACCTCGTGGTGATGGCCGAGAACGCGTACATCTACCAGGCCTTCATCGCGATCGCGCTGATACCCGACGGTGGCGCCACCTGGCATCTGGTGCGCCAGCTCGGGCCGCGGCGCGCCTTCGAGATGATCGCCGAGGGCGAGAAGATGCCCGCCGCCACCTGTGTGGAGATGGGGCTGGCGAACCGCGTGGTGCCCGCGGGCGAGGTGCTGGAGAACGCACTGGCCTGGGCGCAGAAGCTCGCCGAGAAAGCCCCGCTCGCGCTGCGCTACTCCAAGCAGGCGCTGCGCGAGGCCATGGAGCGCAGCCTCCCGGAGATGATCTCCGTCGAGGGGGCGCTGCAGGATCTCGCCGGCGCGAGTGAAGACGCGAAAGAGGGCGTCACGGCCTTCCTGCAGAAGCGGAAACCGGTTTTCACCGGGCGCTGAGCGCCGCGCCATGCGCACCGCGAGCGAAGAGCGCATCGCGCGGTACCGCCGCGAGGGTTGGTGGGGCGATACCCACACCTGGCAGCTTTTCGAGGCCGCCGCGCGCCGTGACCCGGCGGCGATCGCGCTGGTCGACCCTCCCAACCGTGCCGCTATCGCAGGCGGTGAACCCTTGTCACTCGACTGGGCCGGCGTGCGCGAGCGCGCACTCGCGGTGGCGGCGTGGCTGCGCGCCGAGGGCGTGGCTGAGGGCGATGTGGTGATCGTGCAATTGCCCAATACCGTCGAGGCGGTGCTCTGCCTGCTGGCCGTCTCTGCGCTGGGTGCGATCGCGAGTCCCGCGCCCATGCAGTACGGTCCGCACGAGTTGCGCGCCATCGCGTCGGCCGTCATGCCGCGTGTGTTCGTGTCGGCCGAGCAGTTCCGCGGGGCAGATCCGGCGCCTGCGTGTAACGCCGTCATGCCCGCCCAGGTCCGCTGTCTCGCGCTTGGTCCGGAGCGCCTCCTCGGGCTGCCTGCAGGTGAGGGCGTCATGCTTGCGCAGCCCTCGGCAGACGATGTCTTCACGCTCTGCTGGACCTCGGGCACCACGGGCGCGCCAAAGGCTGTGCCGCGCTCGCACAACCAGTGGCGCGCGCAGACGGTGGCGGTGATCGGCATGGGGCTCGCGCCCGGCATGCGCATGCTCTGCCCCTTTCCGTTGGTCAACATGGCGAGCCTCGCGGGGTTTTTCTATCCGTGGCTGGAACTGGGCGGCACGCTGCTGCTCCATCACCCGATCGATCTCCCTGTGTTCCTCGCACAGATCGCCGGTGAGCGCGTGGCCTACACCGTGGCGCCGCCCGCGCTTCTCAACATGCTGCTGAAACAGCCCGGTTTGCTGGCCGCGCACGATCTGTCGGCGTTGCGGATCGTCGCCTCGGGCAGCGCGCCGCTCGCGCCGTGGATGGTGCGCGCTTTCCAGCATGATCACGGCATCGCAGTAGTGAACGTCTTCGGCTCCAACGAGGGTGTTTCGTTGTTGTCGGCGATGGGCGATGTCCCGGATCCCGGGCAGCGTGCGGTGCTGTTCCCGCGTTACGGCGTGCCCGGACTTGCCTGGTCCAACCCCATCGCTTCGCGCATCGGCACGCGGCTCGTTGATCCGTCGCGCGAAGCGGTGGTCGATACGCCCGGCGTGGTAGCCGAGTTGCAGGTCACCGGCCCGAACGTGATGGACGGTTATCTCGGCGCGACCACGCAGGATCCCGCGGTGTTCAGCGCCGATGGCTGGTTCCGCAGCGGTGACCTCTTCGAAATCGCGCCGGAGGATCCACGTTTCTACCGTTTTGCCGGGCGTTTGAAAGAGATCATCGTGCGCGGCGGTATGAAGATCTCGCCTGAGGAACTGGACACGCTGCTCGCGGGGCACCCGTCCGTAGCTGAGGCGGCATTCGCCGGTTATCCCTGCACGACACTTGGCGAGCGCGTGGGTGTGGCACTGGTGGGGCGCGGTGAGCAGATCCCTGATCTCGTCGACGTTTGCCGTTATCTGGAAGGGCAGGGCCTGGCACGCATGAAGTGGCCCGAGCGGCTGCTCTGCCTGCCCGCGCTGCCGCGAAATCCGCTCGGCAAAGTGCTGCGTCACGAGATCACGGCCCGACTCGCCGCAGCTGAACCACCATCGACAGGGGAGTCCTCATGAGCGCTGCGGTGTACATCCTGGGCGGGTACCAGAGCGACTTCGCGCGGGCGGTTTCCCGCGAGGGGAAAGACATTTCCGATCTGGTGCGCGAGGCCACGACCGGTGCGCTGGATGCCTGTCGCCTCGACGCTTCTGCCATCCGGACAGTGCACGTGGGCAATGCCTTCGCCGAGGCGCAGCGCAAGCAGGGACACCTCGGCGCGATGGTGGCGCAGGTGGTGCCGGAACTCTGGGGCGTACCTGCTATGCGGCACGAAGGCGCCTGCGCCTCGTCCTCGCTCGCGGTGCTCACTGCCATGGCCGAGATCGAAGCCGGCCGTTACGACTGCGCGCTCGTGCTGGGCGTCGAGGAATTCCGCAACCTGCCCGGTGACGTGGCCTCGCAGAACCAGAATTCCGCGGCATGGGCGGGGCACGAGGACATCGACTGCCGCTTCATGTGGCCCGCGACATTCGGCTTGCTGGCGCAGGAATATGCCGAGCGCTACGGCCTCGATCGCGCGCACCTGAACCGCATCGCCGAGATCAACTACGCCAACGCCAGACGCAATCCGCTCGCGCACACACGGGCGTGGCGATTCGGCGACGCCGCGTTCACCGACGACGACACCGCGAACCCGCCGATCGAGCCCGGCATTCGCAGGCAGGACTGCGGGCAGGTGAGCGACGGTGCCTGCGCCATCGTGCTGGCCTCGGCCCGCGTGGCCGAAGAGTACGCACGCCGTCACGGCGCCACGCTGGCGCGGCTGCCGCGCATCCAGGGCTGGGGCCACCGGAACGCGGGTCTGCGTTACCGGGACAAGGTCGAGAGAAGCCGCGGCGAGCGCTGGGTGTTTCCGCATCTGCGTGGCGCGATCGAAGACGCGTTCTCGCGCGCCGGTATCGCCGGGGTGGAGCAGGTCGACGGCATCGAATTGCACGACTGCTTCACCATCACCGAGTACATGGCCATCGAGCACTTCGGCATCACGGCGCCGGGCGAGGCCTGGCGCGCGGTGGAATCCGGGGCCATCGCGCCCGGTGGACGCATACCCGTGAATCCGAGCGGCGGGCTGATCGGCTGCGGCCACCCCGTGGGCGCCACGGGCGCGCGCATGCTCTACGATGCGGCACGTCAGGTCACGGGCACGGCGGGCGAAATGCAGGTCGAAGGCGCGCGGCGCTTCGCGACGCTGAACATCGGTGGCTCCTGCGCGACGGTGGCGAGTTTTGTGGTGGGAACTGACGGGGAGTAGGGCAATGGCATTTCCGGATCGTGCGGCACTCAAGGCCTGGGCCGCGGGCTACGTGGAATTCTGGAACGCGGGAGACCGCGAGGGCTGGGCGGCGAACTGGCGCAGCGTGGCACCGGGGGAGTTCACCATGCTGGACCCCGTGGGCACGCCGCAGAAGCGCGGTTTCCAGCACTGCGCGCTCGATTCCTTCGATCTGTTCCAGCCCACCGTGAAGTACCGCATCGCGCCGGGCACGATGTTCATCTGCGGCGCCGAGGTGGCGTGGCTGATGGAGAACCACATCGACCAGGGCGGCGAGCAGCGCCTGGGTTTCAGCATCGAGACCTATCGCTTCGGCGAGGACGGCTCGGTGGATATCCGCACCTTCTACAAAGTGCCCGCGCACAGCGACGGGCGGCTGGGCACGCTGTTCCAGACCTATCTGCCCTGAGCGCGGTGTGCGCTCAGGCCGCGAAGGCGTTGGCCACCACGCCGCGCAGCACGGCGTACATGGCCCACAGCAGG
>JBILEG010000234.1:0-5803 GCA_044352225.1 Pseudomonadales bacterium
GCCGTGGGCGAGCACTACCTCGCTCATCGCCGCGAGGAAGGCATCGAGCAAGCGGATCAGCGTGCTGCCCTCGTGTTCGCTCCCCATCGCGGTGTAGCCGCGCAGGTCGGCGAGCAGGATGCTCACCTCCTGTTCGCGGAATTCCCCGGGACGGGGCATGGCGATGCTCGGGTTGCTGTTTTCCACGGCGCTCCTGCACGCGGTGCTGTTGGGTGAAGCATAGTGTCCGGCGTGCTGCCGGGGCCACCACATTGCGGCCAGTACATTGCAGTCCCGCGTCGCGTGCCCTGTGGCGGCATGCGTGTGCTGGGCTATGATCCGCGGCGATTCCGGGCCCGGAACGCCGGGCGTCCTGCCGACTGCCACAGGAGCCAGACCATGCCTGACACCTCGCAACCGGATATCGGCCTCGGGTCCAATATCCTTAACCGCTGCCGCCTCACGCCGGCCTTGCCCGCGCTCAGTTTCGAAGGCGTGACGCTTGACTACGCCGCGCTCGGTGCGCGCATCCGCCTGCTTGCCGGCGCCCTGCGCCGTGCGGGCGTCAACCGCGGGGACCGCGTGGGTTTCCTGGGTGCGAACCACCCGGCGTTCATCGAGTCGATGTACGCCAGCGCCGCGATCGGCGCGATCTTCGTGCCGCTGAATTTCCGGCTGACCGGCGCCGAGCTCGAGTACATCATCAACGATGCAGGCCTGCACACGCTGCTCGTCGACGACCTGCGCATGCCGGTGATCGATGGCATCCGCGCAGCGCTGCACTGCCGCCATTTCGTGGCGGTGGAAAGCCCCGCGCCGGGCTGGGTAGCGCTCACGGAATTCGCCGCCGATGCCGCGCTCCTTGCCGAGCCCGAGCGCGTGGGCATGCAGGACACGGCACTCATCATGTACACCTCGGGCACCACCGGCCGGCCCAAGGGCGCGATGCTCACGCACGGCAATTTCTTCTGGAACAACGTCAATTCCCGCTTCAGCCCCGAGAACCTCGGCGCGCAGGTGAGCCTGAGCAGCGCGCCGCTATTCCATATCGGCGGCCTGAATGTCACGACGATGGTGACCTTCCAGACCGGCGGGCATGTCGTGCTGCTGCGCAACTTCGACCCGGGGCTGGTGCTGGAGGCGATCGCGCGCTACCGCGTGCAGACGATGTTCGGCGCGCCGGCGATGTTCCTGTTCATGGCGCAGCACCCGGATTTCGCGGGTACCGACCTCTCCAGCGTGGAGATCCTGGTCGGCGGCGGCGCGCCCGTGCCGGAGCTGCTGGTGCGCATCTACAAGGCGCGCGGCGTGAAGCTCTGCCAGGGCTACGGCCTCACCGAGACCGCCCCCTTCGCCACCTTCCTCGGCAGCCGCTGGATCGAGTCCAAGCCGGGCTCTGCGGGGCTGCCGCCGCTCTACGGCGAGGTGCGCGTGGTGGACGCGGCCAACCAGGCGTTGCCGCATGGCGAAAAGGGCGAGGTCTGTGTGCGCGCGCCGAACGTCATGCGCGGCTACTGGAACCGACCCGAGGCCACGCGCGAGGCCATCGACCCCGAGGGCTGGTTCCACACGGGCGATATCGGCTATTTCGACCACGAGGGTTTCCTGTTCCTGTGTGATCGCGTGAAGGACATGGTGATCACGGGCGGTGAGAACGTGTACCCCGCCGAGGTGGAGGGCGTGCTCTGCGAGCACCCCGCCATTGCCGAGGTGGCAGTGATCGGGCTTCCCGACACCAAATGGGGCGAGGCCGTCACGGCCGTGGCGCGGCTGAAGGAAGGCGCCACGCTCACCCTGGAGGAGTTGCGCGATTTCGCGGGGGAACGCCTCGCGCGGTACAAGCTGCCGCTGCGTCTGCATCTCCTGCCGGAGTTGCCGCGCAATCCCGCCGGCAAGGTGCTGAAGTACCAGCTGCGCGAGAGGTTTGCCGGAGCATGATCCGCGTTCTCCTTCGTTACCCGGACGGCCGACACGTCGTTGGCGACGAACAGTTGCTCGCGCAGTGGGATCCGGCTGCCGGCGTGATCGCGTGGGTGGACATCGACCGCCACGATGAGCAGGCCGCGCGCGATCTGATGGGCGGGCGCTTCGGCATCGACCCGCTCGCGGTGTCGGATGCCTTGCGCGAGCGGCATCCACCGAAAATCGAGTGGTTCGATGATTGTCTTTTCCTGCTGGTGAAAGGCTTCACCGCCGAGACCTCGGACATCAATTTCTCGGTGGTGCATATCTCGCTCTTCGTGGGGCGGTGCTTCCTGCTCACGGTGCACCGGCTGGCCTCGCCCTCCGTCGATGCGCTGCTCGCCGATCCCGCCTCCGCCGCGCAGGCCCTCGCCACGGGGCCCTCGCATCTCGGCTATCGCGTGCTGCGTCGCGTCGTCGACCGCTATGCGCCCGTGATCCTCGGACTCGAGCAGCGGCTGGACGAACTCGAGGAAGAGATCGCCGGCAACCCGGGTGATGAACTTCTGATCGAGTTGCAGCGTTACGTCATCCGCCTGCGCAAACTGCGCCGCACCTTCGGTTACCAGCAGTCGTGTTTCGGCGAATTGCGGCAGTCGGATTCGCCCCTGCTGCACGCGCGCGCCAGGCACGAGTTCCAGGATCTCTTCGAGCACATGGAGCGCATGGCGAGCCTCTCGACGCTGCTGCAGGAGCTTGCGCGTGATCTGCTGGAGGGCCATATCTCGCTCTCGGGTCACCGGCTCAACTCGATCATGAAGACGCTGACGATCGCCTCGGTGATCTTTCTGCCGCTCACCTTCCTGGCCGGCATCTACGGCATGAACTTCGACAACATGCCCGAACTCCACGCAGAGGAGGGCTATTACTTCCTGCTGGGCGGCATGGGTGCCATCGCCGCACTCCTGCTGTGGGCCTTCCGCCGCGCGCGCTGGCTCTGAACCGCATCCACCGGAGACTGCTGATGAACACTACCGCCGTCCTGATGCCCGAGATCGATTTCTCGCGCGCCGACCTTCCGGACCTTCACCGTGTGCTGGACGAGCTGCGCGCAGTGGGGCCCGTGGTGCGCGTGCTGCACCACGGCGGCCCCTGCTGGCTGATCACGCGTTTTGCCGAGCTGAAAGACGCGTTTTCGGACGAGGAGCACTTCCCCAGCGAGGCCGCCTACCGCGTGCACAGCGAGCCCTCCATGGGCCGCACCATGCAGACCATGTCGGGCGAGCAGCACCGGATGAACCGCGGCCTGGTGTCCAACGCGTTCTTCCCCAAGCAGGTGCGTGGTTACATCGAGGCGATCATCGAGCCCGAGGCCGAGCGCTGGCTCGCGGCGATCGAGGGTCAGCCCAAGGTCGACCTTGTGCAGGCCTTCTCGCGCCCGTTCCCGTTCTCGGTGATCACCCGCATGCTCGGCATCCCGGTGCACGACGAGGGGCTGTTTCTCGAGTGGGCCGCGAAGCTGATCGACTACCCCTGGGATCCGGAGGGCGCGATGCGCGCCAAGGCCGGCTTCGATGCCTACATGCTGCCGCTGATCGCGGAGCGCCGCGCCTCGCCCGGTGACGATCTCGTCTCGCTGCTCGCCACGGCGCAGCTCGAAGGACAGGCGCTGACAGACGAGGAAATCATGTCTTTCTTCCGGCTGCTGTTTCCGGCGGGATCCGATACCACTTACAAGAATCTGGGCAGCCTGCTGGCCTATGTGCTTGCCGATCCCGCACTGCGCGAACGCGCGCAAGGCAGCGATGCCGACCGCGAAGCGATCGTGCAGGAAGGTCTGCGTATCGAACCGCCCACCTCGCTTTTGCCGCGGCGCTGTGGCAAGGACCGCATGCTCGGCGGGCAACAGATCCGCGCCGGCGACTGGATCCTCTTCGGCATCACGCCCGGCAACAATGATCCTGCGGTGTTTCCCGAGCCGCGCCGCTTCGACCCGGACCGTACGAACAAGAACATGGCATTCGGGCACGGCGTGCATTTCTGTCTGGGTTCCCACCTTGCACGGCGCGAACTCGAGGCGGCGCTGAAGCTGCTGCTGCGGCGCTACCCGCAGATGCGCCTCGCGCCGGGCGAGCCGGTGGAGATCGTGAGTGCGGTGCTGCGCGGGCCGCGTGCGTTGTGGGTGGAGCCGGGGCCGCGCGCGGCCTGAGTTTTTGTGCAAGAGGCAGTGTTGATGGATACAGCGATGATCGATCCGCGCACCCCGGTACTGGTGGGCGTGGGCGTGGTGCAGCAGAAGGAAAAAGACCCTGCGCGTGCCGAGGAGGCGGTCGCGCTGATGACGCGAGCCGCGCGGCTCGCCGGGGAAGACAGTGGCGTACCCGCGCTTCTCGCGGCACTCGAGCGCATCGCGGTGCCGCAGGGCTTGTGGAGCTACTCCGATGCTGCGCGCATGGTGGCGCGTGCGATCGGCGCGGAGCAGGCGCGCACCACCTGCGCTCAGGTGGGCATCCTCCAGCAATCGCTGATGAGTGCGGCCTGCAGTCGCATAGCCGCAGGCGAAAGCCGTGTCGAGATGGTGCTGGGCGGCGAGGCGCGCTTCCGCCAGTTGCAGGCGCAGATCGCCGGGCAGCAAGCGCCAGAGACCGCGTTCACCGAAGCACCCGACGAGTTGCTCAAACCTGATGCCGAGCTGGTGCTCGACGCCGAGGTGAGCGGCGGCCTGGGCTACATGCCTGTCGGCTACTACGCAATCATCGAGAGCGCCTTCCGGCACTCGATGGGCTGGGGCGTGGAGGAGCACCGCGACCGCATGGCCGCGCTCTACGAGCGCTTCAGCGAAATCGCCGTGCAGAACCCCGACGCCTGGAAGCGCGAGCGGGTGCCGGCGGAGCAGATCCGCAACGCCTCGGCGAAGAACCGCATGCTGGCTTTTCCTTACACCAAGCTCCACAACACCTCGTGGAACGTCGATCAGGCCGCGGCGCTGCTGTTCTGCTCCGCGGGTCTTGCCTCAGAAATGGGCGTCCCCCGCGAGCGCTGGGTGTTCCCGCGCGCCGGCACCGAGTCGAACCACATGCTCGCGCTCTCGCAGCGGCCCGAACTGCACCGCTGCCCCGGCGCGCAACTCGCCGGCCGCCGTGCGCTGGCGTTGGCCGGTATCAGCGTGGACGAACTCGATCTGCTCGAGATGTATTCCTGTTTCCCGATCGCAGTCGAGAGCTACGCGACCGAGATCGGCATTCCGCTCGACCGGGATCTCAGCGTCACGGGCGGCATGCCCTTCGCTGGCGGACCGCTCAACAACTACGTGCTGCAGGCCACCGCGCGCATGGCCCGGCTGCTCCGCGAGCGCGGGCAGGGGGCCGGGCTGGTGACATCGGTATCGGGCTATCTCACCAAGCAGGGCTTCGGCGTGTGGTCGATGGCACCCGGTGAAGGATTCGGTTTCGCGGATGTCACCGAAGAAGTCGCGGCGCTGGCGCCCGCGCGACGTGTCTCTGAACTCGTCGACGGCCCCGTGACGATCCGCGGCTGCACCGTGATGTACCACGAAGACCGTGCGCTCTGCGCCGTTGCGGTGGTGGATCAGGCCGACGGTAGCCGCAGCGTGGCGAGCAGCCAGGATCCGGCCGTGATGGCCATGTTCGAGAGCAGCGAGTGCTGCGGCAACAGCGCGCGTGTCGAGGGTGGGCAGTTGCGGTCAGGCTGAGTCGCGGGCATGGCCCGCTCCTACAGAAATCGGTATCCCGAATCCCGGGCGCGGAACATCACATCACTGCGCCGAGCGCCAATCCGGCCACGGAACCGGACACTCCCGGCTCCTTGCGCAAAACACCGAACGAGCGCTTCGGGGCGGGTGGCCTCCCGGTGAGCGGCCTTCAGCCGCGAGATCGTCGGGAACGATCTCGCGGATGCAGGC
>JBILEG010000236.1:0-5776 GCA_044352225.1 Pseudomonadales bacterium
CGTGACGAAGCGTGCGATGCGCGCCAGAGCGGTCGCGGGCATGGCCCGCTCCTACAGGGTCGTGACGAAGCGTGCGATGCGCGCCAGAGCGGTCGCGGGCATGGCCCGCTCCTACAGGGTCGTGACGAAGCGTGCGATGCGTGCCAGAGCGCGCGCGAGAGTTGCCCGGTCCTGGGCCAGGCTAATACGCACGTAAGCGCGCGCGCTGGGGCCGAAGCCCACGCCGGGCACGGTGGACACCCCTTCCGCATCGAAGAGCCGCCCGGCGAAAGCGAGACCGTCCATCCCGGTGCCGGATACGTCCACCATCACGAACATTCCCGCATCCGGCGGCGCACAGCGCAGCCCCGGCAGGGCGTTCAGCCCCGCCACGACGGTGTCCCGCCGCGCGAGGTATTCCAGGCGCATCTTCTCGACATAGACGTCGTCATTGCGCAGCGCGAAGGCCGCGGCGTCCTGGATGAACTGCGAGCAGCCGAAGAGCATCGCCGCGCCATACCGCGCGAGGCGCTCGGCGAGCGGCTCGGGCGAGACCGTCCAGCCGATGCGCCAGCCGCTCATCGCGTGGGATTTCGAGAGTGCGTCCACCATCACCACGTTGTCGGTCTGCGCGGCCGCGGCTCGCAGGCTGGTGTGGCGTTGGCTGAAAGTGATCATCGAGTAGACCTCGTCGCAGATCAGCCACAGCCCGCGTTCGCGGCAGAAGGCCGCGAGCTCGGCCATCTGCGCTGGCTCGATCATGTTGCCCGCGGGGTTGCCGGGCGTGTTGATCATCATCGCGCGGGTCGTTGCGGTCACCGCGCGTGTCATCGACGGGATATCGAGACTGAAGTTGTGTGCCGTGCGCAGTGGTACCGGCAGCACCTCGATGCCCAGCGCCTCGAAGACCGGTGTGTAGCCCACGTACATGGGCTCGGGCACCACGATGCTCTCCCCCGGATCGATCAGCGTGGCCATCACCGCGAAGAGCGCGTTCGTCGCGCCCGCGAACACCACCACTTCTTCAAGCCGGCAGGGATGCGGCGATGTGCGGCTCTCGAGTTCGGCGATGGCCTCGCGCAGTGCGGGTTCGCCCGCTGGCGGTGAGTAGTGGGTGCGTCCCGCGCGCATTGCGCCCAGGGCCTCGCCGAAAATGAGGGGAGGGGTGTCGAAGTCCGGGTCGCCGATGCAGAGCAGGATCACGTCATCGCCGGCGCGGCGGCGTTCGAGAGCGCGCTCGTGAACGTGCCAAGCGCTTGCGTCTGCGCCCGCGTCGAGGCGCGCGGTGGCCTGGCTGTAGCGGGCGTTGAAGGTGCTCATGCGGATAGGAAGTCGCTTTCGGCGACCTCGATCACGGTGGGTACGCTTGCCGCTGCTGCTTCACGCAGGGCCTGCGCGAGCCCGGCGTGGTCGCGGGGTTTGGCGCTGCGGCAGCCGTAAGCCGCCGCGATGGCCGTGAAATCCGGCGTGTGGATGTCACAGGCGATGGGCCGCAGGCCGGCGGTCTCGAAGTTCTGCGCGATCATCTCGTAGCGGTGGTTGTTCCACACCACCACCGCCACACCCAGGCCCGCCTCCACGCCCGAGGAAAGCTCGTTCAGCGTGAACTGCATGCCGCCGTCGCCGAGCAGCGCGATCACGGGCAGATGCGGCGTGCCGAGTTTCGCCCCGAAGGCAGCGGGCAGCGCATAGCCCAGCGTGCCGTAGCCCGTCGCAGCACTCGCGAAGCGGCGTGGCGCCTGCGCGTGGAATTGCTGCGCTGCAAAGTACGCAGGCTGCGTGGAATCCCCGACAAGTACCGCATCCGGCAGCGCGGATTGCAGGGTGTCGAGAAAGCGCTGGTAGCCCGGATGGTCCATCGCGCGCAGTGCGGTGTTGGTGGCTGCCGCACGCGCAGCGCCGCCGCGTGCACGCGGCTCGATCAGCGCGAGCAGCGCCTCGATGGCAAGCGCGCTGTCGGCCTGTATCGCCACCGTGGGCCGCAACTGGCGTGCGAGCTGCGCCGCGTCGATATCGATCCGTACCAGCTTGGCTTTGGGCGCGAAGCCGCCGTCGAAGAAAAAGTCGTAGTCGGTCTCGCTGAACTCCGTGCCGATGCCGAGCAGCACGTCGGCATCGTGGTAGAGCTCCCGCGTGGCGCTGTAGGCGGGGCTCCCCATCACATGCAGCGGATGACCGGGCGGGAGCAACCCTTTCGCGTTGTGCGTGAGCGTGACCGGTGCATCCAGTGCCTCGGCCAGTGCGCCCGCGAGCGGGCCTGCATCCACCGCGCCACCACCGAGCGCGATCACCGGTTTTTCAGCCGCATTCAGGACGGCTGCAGCGCGCGCGAGCGAAGCGGGATCCGCGGCGGGGCGGCTCGGCAGCGGCCAGGTTTCCACCGGCACGTGATCAGCGTTTGCGGTGATCACATCGAGCGGCAACGTGAGATGTACCGGGCCAGGGCGCGCGCTGGCAAAGATCCCGAAGGCGCGGGCCAGTGCGCGTGGCAGTTCGTCCGGTCGTGTCAGGGTATGACTCCAGCGGCTCACCTCCGCCATCGCAGCCTGCAGGTTCCGTGTCTCGTGCAGGCGGCCCTCGCCCATGCCGCGTTCGGCCAGGCGATTGTCCGCCGAGATCACCAGCATGGGCTGCGAATCCGCGAGCGCCTGTCCCATCGCCGTGGCGATGTTGAGCCCGCCGGGCCCGCTCACCGTGATGCACACGGCGGGGCGTCCGGTCACGCGCGCATAGCCGTCGGCCATGAAACCGGCGCCCTGCTCGTGGCGGGGCGTGACGTGGCGTATGCGGGTGGCGGGAAGGCCCCGGTACAACTCGATGGTGTGGGTGCCGGGAATGCCGAAGGCGGTATCGATACCCCAGGCATCGAGCAGGTGTGCGAGACGTTCGCCGCAGGTCGTCATGGGATCTCCCGGGTGGCTTCTTGCCCAAGCGAGGAGACTACGCCCGTGCGCACTGCCGGGCCATGACCCTAAAGGGATAGGGCGCCCTCAGCTGCCACTGTCTTCGAGCGCCTGCCGACGTTTGGTGTGACGCGTGGGCGCGGCTGCGAGCGGATCCTCGGGCCACGGGTGCCGCGGATAACGCCCGCGCATTTCCTTGCGCACCTCGGCGTAGGCGTTGCGCCAGAAGGCCGCCAGATCCTGCGTCACCTGCAGTGGCCGCCGCGCGGGCGAGAGCAGGTGGATCAACAGCGGCACGCGCCCGCTCGCGATGCGCGGCGTCTCGGCACAGCCGAACATCTCCTGCAGTTTCACGGCGAGCACAGGTGGGGATTGCGTGTAGTCGATCTCCACCGAGGAGCCCGAGGGCACATCGATGCGCTGCGGCGCGAGCCGTTCCAGTTCGCGCGGCAGCGGCCACGGCAACAACGCGGCGAGTGCACCCGCCAGATCGATGCGCTGCAGATCGGCCTGCGTGTTCACGCGTTCGATGAGCGGGCCGAGCCAAACGCGAAGGGTGGCGAGCAGCTGCGCGTCCGACACGTCCGGCCAAGTGGCTGGCTCGAGCGTGTGCAGCAGCATCACGCGCGCCTGCCATTGGCGCAGCGCATCCGTCCACGGCAAGGCCTGCAGGCCGCTGCGTGCCAGCCACTGGCAGATGGCCTCCGCGCGCCGCGTCGGGACCACGTCTTTCAGCGGTTCGCGTGCGAGCAGCAGAGCGCCCACCCGGCGACGGCGCTCGGCGATGAAACGCCCTTCCGACGCCGACCAGTCGGCGGTTTCTTCGGTGTGCACGAGGAAGGCGAGTTCATTGGCGAACGACGCGGGATCCAGTTCGACCGCCATAAAAATCCGCTCGCTTGCATCGCCCGCACGGGAGCCGAGCTCCGCCGCCACCAGCCATTCGCGGGTGGCCAGCGGGTCGGCTTCATCGAGGCGCGCGCTGCGGCCGTTGGCGAGCTGGTAGGTTGCGTGCGCGCCGGGGCGGCGGCGCGCGATGCGATCCGGATACGCGAGCGCAAGCAGACGTCCCGCGAGACAAGCGAGATCCTCGCCCGATGCGCTCGCGTTGCGTGCGTCGCCCATATCGCGCCGATACAACGAGGCTTGCCTGCGCGCGCGCTGCGCCCAGCCCCGGTGCGAGGGCGGGCAGGGCGCGCGCTCCAGCAGGATCTCCAGCAAGGGCAGCAGATCCGCGCCGCCGCGTCCGCCTGGCGCGCGCTCGGCGAGCAATGCCGCAAGCGTGCAGGCCACCTCGGCCGCCGTGCGGTCCGCAGCACCGAGCAACATGCGCGCTAGCCGCGGATGCATGGGCATCTTCGACATGCGCGTGCCGAGCGGTGAGAGTGACCACGCGCCGCCGCTGCCGGGCACGAGCGCACCCGATTCCTGCAACAGCGAGAGAGCCTCGCTCCAGGCGCCCGCGGGCGGCGCATCGAGCCATGCGAGCTCCGCAGGGTCGGACACGCCCCAGGCGATCAGCGCGAGCGCCATCGGTGCCAGATCCGCCTGCCGTATCTCAGGGCTGCGCGCCGCAGCGAGCCCACGGTGATCGGTCTCGGTCCACAGACGGTGACAGCGGCCCGGCCGCAGGCGCCCCGCGCGGCCGGCACGCTGCTCGGCCGAGGCGCGCGAGATGCGCCGCGTACGCAGTTGCGTGAGCCCCGAGGACGGGTCGTACTGCGGTTCGCGCGCAAGGCCCGCGTCCACCACCGTGGCCACGCCCTCGATGGTGAGGCTGGTCTCGGCGATGTTGGTCGAGAGCACCACCTTGCGCGTCCGTGCCTCTGCCGGTGCGATGGCGCGCTGCTGCTCGGCGAGCGTGAGCTGGCCGTGCAGCGGCAGCACCACCGTGCCTGCGGGCGGGCTGAGCAGCGCCGCCAGTCGCTCGATCTCGGATTGCCCTGGCAGGAACACGAGGATATCGCCGGTCTCTTCCGGTGCTTGCTGCATCAGCCCCTGCAGCGTGGTGCGGAGAGAGGGCAGGAGCTCCTCGCGCGAAGGCGTGCTCGATGCGTAGTGGATGTCGACGGGAAAGGAACGCCCTTCCGCGCGCAGCACGGGCGCATCCTCCAGTACGCGCGCCACGGCGGCGCCGTCCAGCGTGGCTGACATCACGAGGATGCGCAGCGGATCCGCGGCCTCGCGGAACAGCGCACGTCCCGCGAGGGCCAGCGCGAGCCCCAGATCCGCGTCCAGGCTGCGCTCGTGGAATTCGTCAAAGATCAGGAGCCCCGTGCCTGCGAGCGAAGGGTCGTCTTGCAGCATCCGGTTCAGGATGCCTTCGGTGATCACTTCGATCCGTGTGCGCGCCGAAACCTTCGCCTCCAGACGCACGCGGTAACCCACGGTGAAACCCGCCTCCTCGCCCAGAAGTGCAGCCATGCGTTCGGCCGCAGCGCGCGCGGCCATACGACGGGGTTCCAGCATCAGAATGCGCTTGCCTGCGAGCCAGGCTTCGTCAAGCAGCGAGAGGGGCACCAGCGTGGTCTTGCCCGCGCCGGGTGGTGCTTCCAGCACGAGTTCGGTCCGCTCGCCAAGGCTGCGCGCGATCCCGCCCAGCAGGGGCGTGATCGGGAGCGTAGGCAGGCTGTCGCGGATGCCTGTAGTCACGGGTCGAAGTGCCGCGCAGATGAGGTGGCGCGAGCGTAGCCGCGTGGTGGCAGGAGGGGCCAGTACCGGATTAACGAATCGCCATTCCCGCGCCGTGATGCAACCCTATACTGGCTGCTCACCCCGCAAGGAGATCGAGCACATGGGCGCACTTCGCTTCAACCACATGGAACTCACGATGCCGCGCGGCAGCCTCACGGCCGAGCGCGCGAACCTCACCGGTTTTTACAAGGAGGTCTTCG
>JBILEG010000401.1:0-3677 GCA_044352225.1 Pseudomonadales bacterium
GGCAAGATGATCGCGCGCGGACTGCTCGAGTACGGCGCGAAGGTCTACATCAGCTCGCGCAAGGCCGCGGCCTGCGAAGAGACCTGCCGCGAGCTCTCGGCCTTCGGTGACTGCGTGGCGTTGCCCGCGGATCTCTCGCGCATCGACGAGATCGGCCGCTTCACCGCGGAGCTCGCCGCGCGCGAGCCGAAGCTCCACATCCTCGTGAACAACGCCGGCGTCAGCTGGGGCGCGAAAATCGGCGAAGTGCCCGAAAAGGGCTGGGACAAGGTGATGGACACCAACTTGAAGGGCGTGTTCTTCCTGACGCAGGCGCTGTTGCCCCAACTCGAGGCTGCGGGCACGGCGGCAGATCCGGCAAGGATCATCAACATCGGTTCCATCGACGGCATCCAGGTCTCGCTCTTCGATGCCATCGGCTACAGCGCTAGCAAGGCGGGTCTGCACCACATGACGCTCACCATGGCCAACCGACTTGCCGCGCGTCACATCACGGCGAATGCCATCGCGCCCGGCGGCTTCGAGACCGACATGCTCGCGCCCATGATGGCCACCATCGGCGATCAGATCGTGGGCGGCGTGCCGCTCGGTCGCATCGGCGGCGCAGAAGACATCGCGGGCGTTGCCGTGATGCTGGCCTCGCGTGCGGGTGCCTATGTGACGGGCGCGATCATCCCCGTGGATGGCGGCGTGCTTACGCTCTGAAACCCGCGGCGTGCAGGCGTTCGGCGGCCTGCCTGACGCCTGTGCTGTCATCGCACTCGATGGGCAGGAAGCGTTCGGCCGCAATCCACATCACCAGCTCCGGGGCGAGTTCCCGGATGAGCGCGTAGTCGAGGGCGTTTTCCCAGATGAAGACCACCTCGCGGAACGCATGTGCCAGGTAGTGCATCAGGCGGAACGCGGTGGAGGTTCCGAAGACCATCGTCCGGCTGTGCGGCGCGGCATCGTTGCGAATCACTGCTACGTTGCCGCGCAGCATGCTTTTGGCGCGCAGCGCCTCACTCACCGTATCGAGCACTACGCCTTGTCCCTGCGAGCGCGGGAAGCTGTCGCGCGGGGCATCCTCCCGTACGGGAGGATCAAAGCGCACGCCAAGGTCGCCACTGATTCCCCTTGCGAGCTTTGGCACGGGCAGCGGGACTGCCTCGAAAAAGGCCGGGCAGCGCCTTGCGAGCGCGCGCATCACCGCGAGATAGCCTGTTGCCGAGGGGTGCGTGTCGGTGCGCAGGAAGAATTCCTCACCGACGTCCATGGCCTCCTTGATCAGGTAGCCCGGATCGATGCCCTGCGCACGCAACCGCTCCTCGATCAGGCAGACGGGCCGTGAAGCCGAGATCGTGTGCGCCCGCCACAGGTGCTGACACACCACATTCTTCTCCGGGATGATCACGGGCAGCCATGGCAGCCCGAGCGTACGGAATTGCCGGTCTCGCTCGACGAACAGCGCCACGCAGCGGCTGACATCGACTTTTTTCGCGCCCGTGATGCGGGCATTCACGTCGTTGCTGTCGTTCTGCAGGAAGAGCCAGCCATCGTCGCCACGCGCAGCGCGCGGCCTCGGGCTGAAAGTGCCGGCGCCCAGGCGCATCTCCTCGGCAAAGACTTCCAGCAGTGCGCCCTCAAGGACGCCGGGGACCTTGTCGAGGTCGAGGGAGAAAGCGTGGTGTCCGCTGCCGTGCGCCGCAGCGACGTCCGCGCGGTAGAGCACGGCACTCCAGCGGTGAATGACCTTGCCGTCCTGCACCAGCGTGATCCCGATGGCGCGCTCCGGATCACGCTTGTCGAGAGCCCACCCGGCGACGGTATGGTCGAGCCGGTCGAGATTCCCGATGAGCATCGTACGCACGCGGCCTGCTCTACCAGCGCGCCTGCAAGCGCTCCAGCCCCCGGAACAGGAAGCCCGCACGCCATGCAGGGTCCTGCGTCTCCACGCGCAATTGCGGCAGCCGCCGCGTGAGCGCGGTGAACGCCACCTCACCCTCGGCACGGGCCAGTTCCGCACCCACGCAGAAATGGATGCCGCCACCGAAGCTGAGCGGCTTGTGCGGGGCGCGGCGGATATCGAAGGTCTCGGCATCCGGCAGCACGGCGGGGTCACGGTTGCCCGCGGACAGAATCGCCAGCACGCGCTGGCCCTTGAGGATCCGCGTACCACGGATCGTGGTGTCTTCCAACGCCGTGCGGTAGGTGGCCTGCAACGAGGACTCGTAGCGCAGGATCTCTTCCACCGCCTGCCGTGCGAGGGCCGGCTCGCGGCAGAGCAGATCCCACTGCTCCGGAAAGCGCTGCAGCGTGAGCAGCCCGTTGCCGATCATGTGCGCGGTGGTCTCGAAGCCCGCACCGAAGAGCCCGATCACCACGGTGGAGAGCTCTTCGCGCGAGAGTCGCGCGTTGCCATCGCGCGCGTTCACAAGTGCTGTGGTCAGATCGTCGCGCGGCTCGCGGCGGCGCTGCTCGAAGATGCCGTCGAAGTAGTCGGTGAGGAAATCGATCTGGGCATCGGCGTGCGCGAGCTCGGCAGGGGCGAGGGCCCGTGTCTCGAACACGATGAAGGAATCTGCGATCGCCTGATTCAGTTTGCCGAGCGTCTCTTCACTCACCTCATGCTCGGCGATGCCGAGCATGTCGCACATCACGCGTGTGGGCAGGCGGTAGGCAAAGTCATGGATCACGTCCATGCCGCCGCGGGGTTCGAGTTCGTCGAGCAACTGTTCCGTGATGGCGGCGATACGGGGGCGCATCGCGGTGATGCGACGCGCGTCCAGCGCCTGCACCACGAGCTTGCGCAGGCGTGTGTGATCGGGCGGGTCCCGCATCACGAAGACTTCCGAGAGCCAGCGATACGAAGAGTGCGCCAGCACATCGAAGCCGGGTTCGTAGAACATCCGGATGTTGGAAACGAAATCTCCCTGGCCGAAGGCCTCGCCGCGCACTACGTCGCGGGCGTCCTCGTAACCGGTCACGACCCAGAAGCCGAGATCGGACCAATGGACGGGATCGTTGTCGCGAAGCCAGCGGAAGCGCGGGTAGGGATCGGCGCGCAGTTCCGGGTCAGCGGGATTGAAGGAATAGCGTGGGTTCATGCGGGAGCGGAGAGAGTTGTGCGTGAGGAAAACGCCCTGCGCACCCGGAGGCGCGCAGGGCAGACCCGGATCAGAAGTCGTAGCCGACGGTGAGGCCGTAGGTGCGCGGCGGCATCATCGAGCCCACGCGTACCTGACCGTAGAGCGGCGCGGTCACGATATCGTTCGCTGTGGTAGTCACCGTCGGCTCCTGTTTGCGCGCAGTGATCATGATTTCCTCGACGAACGTGGCCAACTCATCGCTCGTCCCGGTAGCGGCTACGTCGACTGAAAGTAAGCCTTTGCAGGCGTGTAGATGAAAGGGCTGTATCTGGTGGGTTTTCATTTTGTACTCACGAAATGTTCTTGGGTTGTCCGAGATTCGCGAGGCATGCGGCGTAGATCTTGCGGGTTGTACTGGCTGCGGCTTCTTTGCCGTCGCTTACTTTGCGTGGATTTTATGCGTATCCCCATGAAGGCTCAGTCCTGAGCGTCAGCTCTGACAAAGCGGCCGGACCATGTGTACCCGGCGATGGCAAGGAAATTCGCTGAGAGTACAGCCAGCAACCCGTAGCGTAGGGAATTGACCGCCTCGAGTTCCTTCAGCGCATC
>JBILEG010000425.1:0-3448 GCA_044352225.1 Pseudomonadales bacterium
ATAGCGCGCGGTGCGTGCTTCCGGCACTTCACCCGCGAGGCTCTCGAGCAGCTTGCGGTTGTTGGCAGCATCGTCGGCGTGCTCCCCGGCATAGCGCGCGGAGTAGATCCCCGGCGCGCCACCGAGCGCGTCCACCGCGAGTCCGGAATCATCCGCCAGTGCGGGCAGCCCGGTGCCGGCGCTCGCGTGCCGCGCTTTCAGCAATGCGTTCTCGATGAAGGTGAGTCCCGTTTCATCCGGCGGCTCGATGCCAGCCTCCGATTGCGCGCAGAGCTCGATGCCGGTGGGCGCGAGCAGGCGTGAGAGTTCCGCGAGTTTGCCCCGGTTACCGGTGGCGACCACGATCCTCTGCATCAGGGCGCTCAATCGATGTAGAGGGTCTGCTTGAACTGCAGATCCAGCGTGGAGGTGTCGCCGTCCGGGTGGATGCGGACCTTGAAGTAGTGCGTCTCGTCGTTGCGGAAGGGGAACTCTGCCAGGTAGTAGATGGCGCCTTCCTCGATCACCTCCCGCAGCTCCAGATCACGGGTGTGGACCAGATCGCTGCGCGTGCCTTCCACCTTCGCCTTGATCGGCACGCTGCCACCTGCAGGCTCCAGCCTGCGCACTGCGACGTTCAGCACGGCGCGATCGTTGGCGCGCACGATGCCATAGGCGCGCGCGATCTCGGGGCGCAGAAAATCACTGGCAAAGATGATGTAGTGGACTTCGTATCGGCCGAAGGTCTTCACTTCCGCGAACGCTGCCTGCCACGGCAGAGCCAGGAGCAGCACAGCCATGGCAAGGAGTCGTTTCATCGCGTCACCCGGAATATCGCGGTCATGCCGAAGAGATTCGGGAAGAGCCGGGTACCCGGACCCTGCCCGCCGTCGGCATCGAGTACGACGCGATCCAGCACGCGGATGTTCTTCTGGCGGCACAGCGCCTCGAAATCCAGCACCGTGCAGAAATGGATGTTCGGCGTGTCGTACCAGGCATAGGGCAGGGAGCGCGAGACCGGCATCCGCCCGCCACCGCCCAGATGCCAGCGGCAGCGCCAGTTGCCGAAGTTGGGAAAGGTAATCACGCAATCGCTGCCGATGCGCAGCATCTCGTCCAACACCAGATGCGGGAAGCGCACGGCCTGCAGCGTCTGCGTCATGATCACGGTGTCGAAGCTGCGGTCCGGGAAGTTGCCGAGTCCGCGGTCCAGATCCTGCTCGATCACATTGACACCGGCCTCGAGGCACAGCGCGATGCCGTGCGGGTCGATCTCGAGCCCGTAACCGCGCACCTTGCGCGTCGCCGCGAGGTCGCGCAGCAGCCGGCCGTCGCCGCAGCCCAGATCCAGCACGCGTGAGCCTTCGCGGATCCAGCCGCGGACGGTGTGCTCAAGCTGCATCGCCGAGCTCCCGGTGCGCGCGCTTCAGGTAGAGCCCCAGCGCTTCGTGGTAACGGGCCACCGGCAGCAGGAAGGAGTCATGCCCTTCGGCCGCTTCGATCTCGGTGTAGCTCACATCGCGGCCTGCACTGATCAGGGCATCGACGATCTCGCGCGAGCGCGCCGGCGAGAAACGCCAGTCGCTGGAGAAAGACATCACGAGGAATCTCGCCGTGGCGCGGCGGAAGGCCTCGGCTGCGTCGTCGCTGAAATCGCGCGCCAGATCGAAGTAATCCAGCGCGCGCGTCATCAGCAGATATGTGTTGGCGTCGAAGTTGTCGGCGAACTGGTCGCCCTGGTAGCGCAGATAGCTCTGGACCTGGAATTCGGCGTCGGCCACGGCACCCTGCGCGAGCGAGCCGCTGCGCAGTTCGCGCCCGAATTTGTCTCCCATGAGCGCATCAGAAAGATAGGTCACGTGCCCCACCATCCGCGCGATCGCGAGTCCGCGCCGCGGGCCGGTACCGTGTTCGAGGAACCAGCCCTCGTGGAAATCCGGGTCGGCGGTGATGGCCTGGCGCGCGATCTCGTTGAAGGCGAGGTTCTGCGCCGATAGCTTGAGCGCGGCGGCGATCACCACGCAGTGCGCCACGCGCCCGGGGTGGTCGATCGCCCAGCGCATCGCCTGCATGCCGCCCAGGCTCCCGCCGATCACCGCAGCCCAGCGCCCGATGCCAAGCCGGTCCGCGAGCCGTGCCTGTGAGGCCACCCAGTCCCGCACGCGCACTACCGGGAAATCCGGCCCCCATGGCCTGCCCGTGGCAGGGTTGGTGGCGGCAGGCCCGGTGCTGCCCGCGCAGCCACCGAGGTTGTTCAGGCTGACGACGTGGAAAAGCCGGGTGTCGATCGGTTTGCCGGGCCCGATGCAGTGATCCCACCAGCCGGGCTTGCGGTCGTTCTCGCTGTGCCAGCCGGCGGCGTGGTGCGTGCCGCTCAGGGCGTGGCAGATCAGGATGGCGTTGGAGCGATCGGCGTTCAGTTCGCCATAGGTCTCGTAGACGATGTCGTAGGCAGGCAGCACCTGACCGCTGCTGAGCGCCAGCGGCTCGTCGAAGTGCTCGACGCGGGGGGTGACGATGCCGACGCTGTCGGTCTTCGGCTCGAAGGACATCAGGATCGGGTTCTCTGCAAGGGCAGGCAATCTAGCAACTGCCGCAACGGGCGATCAAGCGTGGCGCCGCGGGCAACCCGGCCGCCGCCACGCTCAGAGCCCGGGCACGATCCCTGCGGGCATGCCCGCCTGCATCGCCAGCGCCGAGAGCAGCTTGCCAAGCACGTTGATCACCACGAACACGAGAATCGGCGAGAGATCGAGCCCGCCAATCGCCGGCAGCAGGCGCCGGAACGGGCCCATCACGGGCTCGGTCAACTGGTGCAGGAGCGCGAGCGCCGGGTGATAACTGTTCGGCGCGATCCAGCTGAAGATGATCAGCCCGAGAATGGCGAAGAAGAAGAGATCGACTGCGAGCGAGGCCACGCCGATCAGGCTCCAGACCAGCAAGACCAGCAGATTCGCAGGCCGGTAACCCATGAGCGCGAGCGAGGCCATGATCGCGATGGTCTGTACGCCCACCGCCAGCACCACGGACGCCGTATCTAGCCTGCCGATGGCGGGAATGAGACGTCGCAGCGGCAGGAGCACCGGGTTGGTGACACGCACCACGAACTGCGAGACGGGGTTGTAGAAATCTGCCCGTGTGAGCTGCAGCATCAGCCGCAGCAGCACGGCGAACAGGAAGAGCCCCAGCGCTGTCTGCACCAGGTAGTGGATGATCTCGCTGAAAACGCCCATGCGTGTGCTCCTCTGCTGCCTTCAGCCCGGTGCGGCGTCTGCCGCCAGTTCGCGCGAGCGATCACAGGCAGCGCCCATGGCCGCTTCGACCATCTCGCGGAAGCCTGTCTGCTCGAACACCCGTATCGCGCGCTCGGTGGTGCCCCCCGGGGAGGTCACGCGCCGCCGCAGTTCGACCACATCGACCTCGCCTTCCTGTGCCATGCGTGCAGCACCAAGCGCGGTCTGCGAGGCGA
>JBILEG010000044.1:0-13161 GCA_044352225.1 Pseudomonadales bacterium
GTGCGTGGCCACGGCTGCGGTCTTGTTCGCCTGCAGGCGGCCCACGAAATGCCAGGTGACCGGCAGATCCGTGAGTAACGCGATCTTTGGCAGGGCCTCCTGCACATAGCTCTCGCCCACGTGTTGCAGCCCTGCTGCTGCAGCCTCGCGGATGCTCCCGGCCGGATGCGTCTTGGAGACACCCACCAGCGTGACGGCATCCGCAGCGCGCCCGTGCAGCTGCGCGAGACGCGCGGTCTCGTCGAGCAGGAAACGGGTACGGAGCGCAATGCTGTGCATCGGATGCCTGTTGTGGTGGCTGTGCCACGGTGTGCGGGAGAGGACGCCCGCCTTTACCGACTGACGCCCTGAGCTATTATACGGACGACCGTCGCCCGGCGCGCACATGCGCAACGCCCGGGGCACCACACCGCTACCGGGAGATCAGCATGGATATCACCGAACTCCTGGCGTTTTCGGCCAAGCAGCGCGCTTCCGACCTCCACCTCTCTGCCGGACTCCCACCCATGATCCGGGTCGATGGCGACGTGCGTCGCATCAACCTGCCGCCTCTCGAGCACCGGCAAGTGCACGATCTGATCTACGAGATCATGAACGACAAGCAGCGGCGCGATTACGAGGAGTTCCTGGAGACCGACTTCTCCTTCGAAGTGCCCGGCGTGGCGCGCTTCCGTGTCAATGCCTTCAACCAGAACCGCGGCGCGGGAGCCGTGTTCCGTACCATTCCCTCCAAGGTGCTCACCATGGAGGAACTCGGGATGGGGCAGGTCTTCCGCGACGTCTCCTCCGAGCCGCGCGGGCTGGTGGTGGTGACGGGGCCCACGGGTTCGGGCAAGAGCACCACGCTCGCGGCCATGATCGACTACATCAACGACAACAAGTATCACCACATCCTCACCATCGAGGATCCGATCGAATTCGTCCACGAGTCGAAGAAATGCCTCGTGAACCAGCGCGAGGTGCACCGCGACACCCACGGCTTCGCCGAGGCGCTGCGCTCGGCGCTGCGGGAAGACCCGGACATCATCCTCGTCGGCGAGATGCGTGACCTCGAGACCATCCGCCTCGCGCTCACCGCCGCAGAAACCGGCCACCTCGTGTTCGGTACCCTGCACACCACCTCCGCCGCCAAGACCATCGACCGCATCGTCGACGTGTTCCCGGCGCAGGAAAAATCGATGGTGCGCTCGATGCTCTCGGAGTCCCTGATGGCGGTGGTGTCGCAGACGCTGCTGAAGAAAGTGGGCGGAGGGCGCCTTGCTGCGCACGAGATCATGCGCGGCACGCCCGCCATACGGAACCTCATCCGCGAAGACAAGGTCGCGCAGATGTACTCCGCCATCCAGACCGGCAGCAACATCGGCATGCAGACCATGGACCAGTGCCTGGCGGATCTGCTCTCCAAGCGTCTGATCACCCGCGATGCGGCCCGTGAAAAGGCCAAGATGCCCGACAACTTCTGAGCCCTGACGGCACCGAACCCACGGAGTCCCGCGCATGGATACTGCCGCACCGAGCAAGAAGGACATCGAAGTCCAGGACATGCTGATCCGGATGGTCGAGAAAAAGGCCTCGGACCTCTTCGTGACCGCGGGCGTTGCGCCCTGCATCAAGGTGAACGGCCGGCTGCAGCCGGTCGACGACACGCCGCTCACGCCCGAGCGCACCCGCGAGCTCGTGCTCAGCATCATGAACGAGAACCAGCGCAAGGATTTCGTGCGCTCGCACGAGTGCAATTTCGCGATCAGTTCCCGCGGTGTGGGCCGTTTCCGCGTGAGTGCCTTCTACCAGCGCAACCTCGCCGGCATGGTGCTGCGCCGCATCGAGACGAAGATCCCGACGGTCGAAGAGCTGCTGCTTCCGACAATCGTCAATGATCTGGCGATGACCAAGCGCGGGCTCATCATCTTCGTGGGCGCCACAGGTACCGGCAAATCCACCTCGCTCGCCGCGATGATCGGCCACCGCAACCGCAGTGCCTCGGGTCATATCATCACCATCGAGGATCCGATCGAGTTCGTGCACCAGCACGGCAAGTGCATCGTCACACAGCGCGAGGTGGGCATCGACACCGATAGCTTCGACGTCGCGCTGAAGAACACCCTGCGCCAGGCTCCGGACGTGATCCTGATCGGCGAGATCCGCTCGCGCGACACCATGCAGCACGCGATCACCTTCGCGGAAACCGGCCACCTCTGCCTTGCCACGCTGCACGCGAACAATGCCAACCAGGCGTTGGACCGCATCATGAACTTCTTCCCGGCGGATCTCCGCGACCAGCTCTGGATGGACCTCTCGCTGAACCTGCGTGCCTTCATCGCGCAGCAGCTGATCCCCACCGTCGACGGCCAGGGCCGCCGTGCGGCCATCGAGGTGCTGATCAACACCCCGCTGGTCTCCGACCTGATTCGCAAGGGCGAGGTGCACGCCCTGAAGGAACTGATGGAGCGCTCCACGGAGCTCGGCATGCAGACCTTCGACCAGTCGCTCTATCAGCTTTACATGGACGGCGTGATTTCCTACGAGCACGCGCTCGCGCACGCCGACTCGCAGAACAACCTGCGCCTGATGATCAAGATGGGCACCCACTCGGGCGGCATGGGCCGCGCGGCCTCGCTCTCCATCGAGGACGAGCGGGAAAAGGGGCAGCTCTACACCAAGCGCTGAAAACGCGGGTGGGCCTGCACTAGCCCGGCGTCTGCGATTCCCCGGCCCGGGCAAACCAGCTCTCCAGTACGAGGCAGGCCGCCACGCTGTCCCTGGAGGCCTCGCTGCCGCTCTCGGCGATCAGGCCACGCGCCTCGAAGGTGCTGAGACGCTCGTCCATCATCTCGCAGCGCAGGTTGAACCGGCCTTCCAGACGCCGCGCGAAGCGCTCCGCGCGCGCGCTCATCTCGCCAGGCGTCCCGTCCATGTTGAGCGGCAGCCCCACCACCAGGCGCTGCGGTTTCCATTCCTCCAGCAATCTGCGCACGGCCTCCCAGTCGGGGTTGCCCTCGTTCGCACGCAGTGGCGCGAGGGCGCTTGCCGTGGCGGTGACGCCGTTGCCCACCGCCACACCGATGCGTTTGAGGCCGAAATCGAAGCAGAGGATGATGTTCCGCATGCCGGATCAGGCGGTGCCGCAGCTGCTGCTCAGCAGGTCGAGGTTGATGCCCAGTTGCAGTGCGGCCACGTGTGCTCTTCGCTCCAGCGGTACATCGAACAGCACCGAAGCCTCCGCCGGCAGCGTGAGCCAGGCATTCCCCGCGATCTCCCGTTCGAGCTGCCCCGGGCCCCAGCCGGCATAGCCGAGCGCGACAAGTGCATCACGAGGGCCCTCGCCGCGTGCCATGGCCTCGAGGATATCGCGCGAGGTGGTGAGGCTGATCTCTTCGCTCAGGGCCAGCGTGGAGTGCCACTGACGGTCGCAGTTACGGTGTAGCACGAAGCCGCGATCGGTCTTCACCGGACCGCCCGCAAGCACGCGGTTCTCGTTGCCGCGGGGAAAGTCGGCAATATCCAGATGGTCGAATATCTCGTCGTAACAGAGCTCCAGCGGGCGGTTCACCACCAGCCCCATCGCGCCCTCGTCGGAGTGTTCGCAAAGATAGGTGATGCTGTGCGCGAAATTCGGATCCTCCATGCCGGGCATGGCGATCAGGAAGTGGTTGCGGAGAGAGACGGACATGTCGGCATTCTGCGACCCGCCGCGCGCAGGGTGCAAGCCGGCTCAGTTGCCCGCGGTGACGCGGTCTGCGCGGAACTGCCAGGTGCGTATGACCTCGATCAGGTCGTGGCGCTCGCGCAGTTCCGGAGGAAAAGGCGGGAAGGGCGAAGACAGACGCACGATGCGCACCGCGGCGTTGTCCAGCACCCCGTGCCCCGAGGACTGCAGCACGCGGATCTCCGTCACGCCGCCATCGGCGCGCACGGCCACCAGCAGTCGCAGGCTCCCCGTGATGCGACGGCTCTTCGCCTCCGCCGGATAGTTGCGGTTGCCCACGGTTTCGACCCGCTCCGTCCACGCGAGCAGATAGGCGGCATCCTCTGCCGCGCGCGTCGAGGCCGAGGTCATGCGCTGCACACGCGGACGCTTGGCATAGGCACGGGCCTGCTCGTCCAGACGGGCCATCAGCGAGGCGATCTCCGTGGAGGGTACCGGATCCGCGCGCACAACCCCGGCGGCACTCGGTGGCGCGGCGGGTGAGGGCTCGCGCGCCGCGTCCTGTCGATCAGGCGAGCTGCTCGCGGTGAGCGCAGCTTCCGGGCCAGCGGGCTCCGTGGGCGCGGCCGGCGATACGCGCGGCAGCGGGCGCGGGGTCTGCGCCGCCACGGGTGTGCGCAGCGCCGCGCGCGGCTCGAGGCGCTCGCTGGCGTCACCGCTGCCCTTCTGGTTGTTGGCCGCCAGAAAGTCAGGGTCCTTATCGGCAGTCTCGCTGCGGAAGGGCGCCAGGGTGACTTCGAGGGCGGTTGCGGAGGCTTCCTCCCGCGGTGCCGAGAAGCTCACGCCCAGGATCACTCCCGCGTGCACCGCCACCGCGACCAGGATGCCGAAGAACAGCCGGTCGACGGCCGCCTCCCCCGCATCGCGCACAGCCATGCCGGCTCAGCGCCCGAGGCGGGCGCTGATGCAATCCATCAACTGCCCGCCGATGTCCGTGCCGAAGGCCTTGTCGATCTCGCGGATGCAGGTGGGGCTGGTCACGTTGATCTCGGTGAGGTAATCGCCGATCACGTCGAGGCCCACGAAGAGCAACCCCCGCTCGCGCAGGGCGGGCCCCACCTGGGCACAGATCCAGCGGTCGCGCTCGGTGAGCGGGCGTGCCTCGCCACTGCCACCGGCCGCGAGATTCCCGCGTGTCTCGCCCACGGCCGGAATGCGCGCCAGGGCATAGGGCACCGGTTCGCCGTCGATCATCAGGATGCGCTTGTCGCCGTCCACGATCTCGGGGATGTAACGCTGCGCCATGATCGTGGTGGTGCCGTGCGCGGTGAGGGTCTCGAGGATCACGCTGATGTTCGGGTCGCCATCGCGCACGCGGAAGACCATCGCGCCGCCCATCGCATCGAGCGGCTTGAAGACCACATCGCCGTGCTCCCTCTGGAAGGCGCGCAGGCGTTCGGCCGAGCGGCTGACGAGCAGCGGAGGGCAGCACTGCGGGAACTGCGTGGCGAAGAGTTTCTCGTTGCAATCGCGCAGCGATACCGGGCGGTTCACCACCAGCACACCCTCGCGCTCGGCGGCCTCGAGGATATGCGTGGAATAGAGGAACTCGTTGTCGAAGGGCGGATCCTTGCGCATCAGGATCACGTCGAGATCCGCGAGGCGGCGGTCACAGGGCTCGCCCAGCGCATGGAAGCGCGCAGGGTCGCGGAAGACCTGCAGGGGCTGCATGCGGGCACGCGCCCCCTCGCGCAGGAACAGGTCTTCCTGTCGCATGTACCAGAGCTCCCAGCCGCGGTCGCTCGCCGCCCACAACATGGCGAGCGTGCTGTCTTTCTTGTAGTTGACGCTGGTGATCGGGTCCATCACGACGCCGAGACGGATACTCATCGACTGCTCCGCGGTTTTTGCATGCCGGTCTGTTCTTCCACGACGTAATGGTCTATTACTAGGCCATCGAAACCATACCAGATGGACGTAGCCGGCGCCCGCCCGGCGGCACATCGCCCATCCGGCCGGAGCGCGCACGGCGCCGGCACCGCAGCGGAGGAGTACCGGCATGGAACAGGACCTGAACGGCCTCAAGGTCATGATCATCGACGACAGCAAGACCATCCGGCGCACCGCAGAGACGCTGCTCCAGAAAGAAGGCTGCGAGGTCATCACCGCCGAGGACGGTTTCGACGCCCTCGCCAAGATCGCCGACCACAAGCCCCGGATCATCTTCGTCGACGTGATGATGCCCCGCCTGGACGGCTACCAGACCTGCGCGCTCATCAAGAACAACAGCGAGTTCAAATCCACGCCCGTGATCATGCTCTCCAGCAAGGACGGCCTTTTCGACAAGGCGAAGGGCCGCATCGTGGGCTCCGACCAGTACCTCACCAAGCCCTTCAGCCGCAACGAACTGCTCGACGCGATCCAGCAGCACGTCAAGCCGGCCGCCTGAGCGGCCTGGGCGGGGACACGGACATGCCCAGCGTGGTTCTGATCGTCGATGACTCTCCCACCGAGATGTTCGCGCTCACCGGTATCCTCAAGCGCCATGGCTTCGAGGTGCTGAGCGCGCAGAACGCCGACGAAGGCCTGAATCTCGCCCGCACCCAGCGCCCGGACCTGGTGCTGATGGACGTGGTGATGCCCGGCCTGAACGGCTTCCAGGCCACACGGCAACTGGCCCGTGACCCCGACACCTCTGCCATCCCTGTCGTGATGGTATCCACCAAGAGCCAGGAGACCGACCGCGTCTGGGCTATGCGGCAAGGCGCGCGCGGCTACCTCACCAAGCCGATCGACGAACGCCTGCTGCTCCAGACGATACGTCAGGTCCTGGACGGCAAGCCGGGCTGAGGCGGGGACATGCCGCAGGAGCTGGCCGGCCCTTTTCCCCTGCTGTTGCAGATGGCCGCGCGTGCCCAGAGCGGCGCCGAGGCCACGCGCTCGCGCCTGCGCATACAGCCGCACTGGACCGGCGTTGGCTTTTCCCTGCTCGGCAAGCGACTGGTCGCGCCGATGGGCGAGGTTTCCGAAATACTCATTCTCCCTGCCCTCACCCGGCTCCCGCGCGTGAAGCCCTGGGTGCGGGGCGTGGCAAACGTGCGCGGGCGCTTGATGCCGGTGATTTCCATGGCGACGTGGTTCGGCGCGCCCGCGGTGGCGCCCTGGCGCGGACAGCGGGCGCTGGTGGTCGAGGCCGGCGAGATGTACTGCGGGCTGGTGGTCGATGAGGTGCACGGGCTGAAGCACTTCGCCGCCGATGCCTATCGTGGCGAGTCCCTGGAGGCGGGCGGGCTGCAGCCCTTCCTCGAGGGCACCTATGGCGCGGCCGATGGCGAGTGGATGGTGTTCCGTCCTTCGCGCCTGCTGGCCGATACACACTTCCTGGACGCGGCGCTCTGAGGGCGCCGTGGTATGCGCGGCCCTGGCCGCCTGGGCAACGAGGACGAAGCGATGAAGTTCAACCAGAAGAAACCGGGGGCCGGTGCGTCCGGCGGCAAATGGGTGATGGTGTGGGGCGCCGTGCTCGGCATCGCCATCCTGGCCTTCGTCTGGAACCTCATCACCATCTTCCGTGATGCCGGCGCAGACGCCGCTTACCAGAAGATCGTCTCCAATCTGCGGGTGGTCTCGCAGCGTGCCGATGCCAGCGCGCGCGATGCCGTGGCTGGCCGTACCGAGGCCTTCGCCGTGCTTGCCAAGGCGCGGCAGGACTTCGGAAACGAGCTCGGCGCGCTCGCCAACGGGCGCGAGGACTTGCCCTCCCCCCGCGAACTCCTCGGCGAACCGCTCACCGGACTGGGAACGGCCTGGTCCGAGGTGGATGCCGCCATCGGTACGATCACGGACCGGCAGTCGGGCATCGGCCTGCTGGCCGAGTCCTCTGCTGCGCTCAGTGAGGCCATTCCGAAGGTGCAGCAGCGCTCCGCACAGGTGGTGGAGGCCCTGAGCGCCTCCGGCGCGGGCGCCCGTCTGGTGGTCATGGCCGAGCGGCAATCTTTTCTGGCCGAGCGCATCAGCCGCAACATCGACCGCATGCTGGCCGGTGGTCAGGGCGCGAACGCGCGGCAGTTCGACGAGGACGCGGGCCGGTTCGCGGCAGCACTCGCCGAGCTCGGCGGCGCACCGGCAATGAGCGCCGAGGCGCGCACGGCCCTGCGCGAGATCGAGGAACTCATGCAGCCCGTGCTCGGCAACCGGCAACGCATCGCCGATGCGGCGCCGGAACTGGAGGAAGCACGCACTGCCGCCGAGGCGATATCGCGCAACGCACCGCGCATCTCGGTCTCGCTCAGCACCGTTTCCGAGCGCATCAACGCCTTTGGTGGTGAGCGTGCGCTGAATACCAGCAGTGCGCTCGCGCTGGGCGTCCTCATCGTGATCGCGCTGGTGATGATCGGGGTGCAGTCCTCGCTCGATGCGCGCCGGCGTCTCGAGATCACCGCCCAGACCAACGAGCGCAACCAGCAGGCTATCTTGAGGCTGCTCGATGAGCTGGCGGGCCTCGCCGACGGCGACCTCACCACGACGGCTACGGTCACCGAGGATTTCACCGGCGCCATCGCCGACGCGATCAACTTCACGATCGACCAGCTCCGTGCGATCGTTTCTTCAATCAACACGACCTCGCGCAACGTCTCCAACGCCGCCGAGGACACGCAGGCCACGGCGCTCCACCTCGCCGAGGCCGCAGAACACCAGGCGCAGGAGATCGTGGGCGCCTCCGCCGCCATCAACGAGATGGCCGTCTCCATCGACCAGGTCTCGTCCAACGCCGCCGAGTCCGCCTCGGTGGCAGACCGCTCCGTGGCGCTCGCCAAGACCGGCTCCCAGGTGGTGCAGAACACCATCGGCGGCATGGACACCATCCGCGAGCAGATCCAGGAGACCTCCAAGCGCATCAAGCGCCTCGGCGAGAGCTCGCAGGAGATCGGCGACATCGTCTCGCTCATCAACGACATCTCCGACCAGACGAACATCCTCGCGCTGAACGCCGCGATCCAGGCCTCGATGGCAGGCGATGCGGGCCGCGGTTTCGCGGTGGTGGCCGATGAGGTGCAGCGCCTCGCGGAGCGCTCCGGTGCCGCTACCAAACAGATCGAGGCGCTGGTGAAGACCATCCAGTCCGACACCCAGGAAGCCGTGCTCTCGATGGAGCAGACCACCGCGGAAGTGGTGCGGGGCGCGCGCCTCGCCGAGGACGCGGGCGTGGCGCTCGAGGAAATCGAGTCGGTATCCAAGAACCTCGCGGCGCTCATCCAGAACATTTCCAACGCCGCGCGCCAGCAGGCCTCTTCTGCGGGTCATGTCTCCAACACCATGAACATCATCCAGGAGATCACCTCGCAGACCTCCGCGGGCACCACCGCCACCGCGCAGTCGATCGGCAAGCTCGCCGGCATCACCAACGAGTTGCGCAATTCCGTGGCGGGATTCACCTTGCCCGACGAAGGGCGCGGCAGCGGACGCGCGCGATGACCGCAACAGTGGCAGGAGAGCCCTGAATGCAAAGGGATTTCGTGGCCCTGCAGTGGGTCACCGGCGAGATCGAGCAGACGTCCCGTCAGCTGGGCGCAGAGCTGCTCGGCTTTGCCGACAATCTCTCCGAGCCCACCCGGCTGCGCCACGCGCTGACGCTGGCGCACCAGATCCGCGCCACGCTGCGGATGCTCGATATTCCCAGCGCCGAGCAATTGGCACGCGAGTCCGAGCTCACCGTGCAGGCCATGCTCCACGGACAGATCCCGGCCACCGAAGACACCCTGCAGATACTGCTCGCGGCGGGGATGCAACTGCCCGCCTACCTGCGTCGCGTCGCGCAGGAGCAGCGCGAATTGCCGGCCGATGTGCTCGAAGTGACCAACGCGCTCCGTGCCGCGCGCGGCGAGCCCGCGCTGCCGCCGCCGGAGGCGGTGCTTCCGGGGGAATTCCCCGAGCTCGCCGCGGAGAGCGGCGATACCGCGGCCGACGCCAGCGAAGAAGAGATCCAGCTCCTGCGCAAGGCACGGCAACGCTTCCAGGTCGAGCTGCTCGGTGTACTTCGCAAGGACGCCCCGGCCGAGCGTCTGCACGCGCTCGGCCGTTTGTTCGGCTCCCTCGCCCAGCGCCAACGCCCCGGCGGGCAGCGCCTGATGTGGCAGGCCTGCGCCGCCGCCTGTGACGCGGCGCTGCAGGGGGGCGTGGAGATGGGGGAGCCGTTTCTCGCCTGCCTGCGCCAGATCGACGAGGAATTCCGCCAGTTGCTCGCGTTGGAGCAGCGTTTCCCCGGACGTGCGCCATCGGAACAGCTCTACCGCAATCTGCTCGCCGTCATCGCGGGCAGCTTGCCTGCCACGCCCGGCCTGATCGAGCTCCAGCAGCGCTACCGGCTGGTGCCGGCGCGTACGGCTGCCAACGGAAGCGTGCTCGAAGACCTCGGCGCCACCGCCACCGTGGTCGGGGTGTTGTCTTCCGAACTCTCCGGCGTGCTCGGCACGCTCGAGGGCACCGAAGGCGATGCCCTGTCCGTGGGCCAGGCCCTGCGCGAAGTCGAGCCTGACCTGCGCCGCATTGCGGCGGTGTTGGCAGGCCTGGGTTACACGGCCGAAGAAAGCATCCTCAGCCCTCAGCTTGCGCGGATCGCCACGGGCCTCGGTGGCGGTGACGGGCTGGACGAGCAACTGACGGACATCACCACCGCTCTGCTCGAGGTGGATCAACGCCTCGCCGCGCGTGTCGTGGAGACCGGCGCGGACACGGGCGATGCTGCCTCTCGTCGCCACCCGCTGGAGCGCGCCCGTGAGGCGGTCTGCCGGGAAGTGCAAATCGGCCTTGAACACGCGAAGCAGACCGTGGCGGATTTCGCCAACACCGATGGCGATCCCGGCTTGCTCGCCGGGATGCCGGAGCACCTGAACGCCCTGGTCGGTGCGCTACGGATGGCAGAGCTGGACGGCGCGGCGGGGATTCTCGCGAGCGGCCGGGATTATGTGCGCGCCGTCCTGGACGGCAGCCGCGCACCGCCCGGCTCTGCCGACATAGACGCCATCGCCGATGCGCTGAGCAGTGTCGAGTATTTCATCGAGCGCCTGGTGATCGACGGCAAGCCCGCCGATCTCATCCTCGTGCGTGCGCAGGCGGCCCTGCGCCGGGTCGTCAGGGATGTGCCGGCGGTGATATCGGCACGCCCGGCCGTCCGCGCAGCGGTGACGATGCCCGGCGTGGCGCAGGCAGCGGCCGATATCGAGGCCGAGTTTCCCGCCATCGAAGAGCCTTCGCTTCCGGACGTCGAGGAGCCGGTGCTTGCGGAAGAACTGCCCGGCGAACTGCTCGAAGAGCCGTTGCCTGCCGAAGAACCGTTCTTCGCACGGGCGGAAGAAGCCGCGGAGGAGTTCCCTGTCGAGGCCTCCGCCGAAACAGCCGAGGAATGGCTCCTCGATGCACTCGCCGAGCCGGACGCGGAAGTGCCCTCGGCGCTCGAGCCCCAGGCCCACATCGAAGGCGAGGAGCTGGATCCGGAGATTCTGGAGATTTTCGTCGAGGAGGCGACCGAGGTCCTGCAGAGCATTGCCGCGCAACTGCCTCTCTGGCGGGCGGTGCCTGCGCCAGGGCCTGCGCTGAACGAGTTGCGCCGTGCTTTCCACACGCTGAAGGGCAGTGGCCGGATGGTGGGCGCGGGCGTCATTGCGGAGCTCGCCTGGTCGATCGAAAACCTGCTGAACCGGGTGCTGGAGCGCAGGGTCGAGCCCGGCCCCGCGGTACTGGATATCGTCGGGCGCACGGAGACCTTGCTGCCGGCACTGGTTGCTGCTTTTGCCGAGCGTCGTGCGCCGCAGGCCGAGGCGGCTGCGCAGTTGCGCGAGACGGCCTTTGCGCTCGCGAGTGGCGAGCTTCCGGTCGAACCGCTGCCTCAGGAGCTGGTCACCGAAGAGGCGGATCTGCCGGTTTTCGAAGAGCCCGCGCTGCCTGCGATCGAAGAGCCGGTGCTGCCCGCCATCGAAGAGCTCGCCCTTCCGGACGTAGAGGAGCCGCTGCCTCCGGAACTCGAGGAAGCGGTTCTTCCACTCGTCGAGGAAGAGGTCGCAGACCTGGGAGAGGAGCCGCTGCCTGTCGAAGAACCGTTCCTCGCACTGGCGGAAGAAACCGCGGAGGAGTTGCCTGTCGAGGCCTCCGCCGAAGCAGCTGAAGAATGGCTTCTTGATGCGCTCGCCGAGCCGAACGCGGAAGTGCCCTCAGCTCTGGAGCCCCAGGCCCACATCGAAGGCGAGGAACTGGATCCGGAGATTCTGGAGATTTTCGTCGAGGAGGCGACCGAGGTCCTGCAGGCCATTGCCGCGCAACTGCCTCTCTGGCGGGCGGTGCCTGCGCCAGGGCCTGCGCTGAACGAGTTGCGCCGTGCTTTCCACACGCTGAAGGGCAGTGGCCGGATGGTGGGCGCGGGCGTCATTGCGGAGCTCGCCTGGTCGATCGAGAACCTGCTGAACCGGGTGCTGGAGCGCAGGGTCGAGCCCGGCCCCGCGGTACTGGATATCGTCGGGCGCACGGAGTCCTTGCTGCCGGCGCTGGTTGCTGATTTTGCCGAGCGTCGTGCGCCGCAGGCCGAGGCGGCCGCGCAGTTGCGCGAGACGGCCTTTGCGATCGCGAGTGGCGAGATTCCGGTCGAGCCGCTGCCTCAGGAGCAGCTCATTGAAGAGCCGGATCTGCCGGTTTTCGAAGAGCCGGTGCTGCCCGCCATCGAAGAGGCCGCGCTGCCTGCGATCGAAGAGCCCGCCCTTCCGGACGCCTCGGAGCCCCTGCCTCCGGAACTCGAGGAAGCGGTTCTTCCACTCGTCGAGGAAGAGGTCACAGACCTGGGAGAGGAGCCGCTCGCCGCATTCATCGAAGAGCCGTTGTTTGCCGAAGAACCGTTCCCCGCACTGGCGGAAGAAGCCGCGGAGGAGCCGCCGGCCGGGATACCGGCTGTGGCTGCCGAAGAGCTGCCTGTCGAGGTGCTGCCGGAAGCGGCCGAAGAGCTGCCTGTCGATGCACCTGCCGAGCTGGCTGAAGAACAGCCCCTCGAGGCGTTGGTCGAACCGGTTGAAGCGCCGCCTGCGACGCCCGAAGTCGAGTTCCTGCCCGAGGCAGAGCCCGAACGCGTCGAAGAGCCTCCTGCAGAGACGGATATCGAGCCCGAGGCAGAAATCGAAGACGAGGTCTCGATCGAAGACTGGCTCCCCGAACTCGAGCCCGACGAAATCGCTGCGGCGGCAATGGAGCCGATCGAGCCGGCATTGGCAGTGCTGGAGCCGGAAGACACCGGCGCCGGAGTGCGGGATATCTTCGCCGAAGAGGCCCGCGCGCACCTCGACACCCTCATGGCCTGCCTGCAGCGCGAACCTACCCTAGCGGACGACCCGCTGTTGCGCAGCGTCCACACGCTTCGCGGTGGCGCGCATGTGGCGGGCCTCGCGGAGCTGGGCGAGCTCTTCGACCCGCTGGACGCCGCCACCCGTGCCGCGAATGCGGCAGCACGGCACATGCTCCCCGCAGAGCGCGAGCTG
>JBILEG010000237.1:0-5744 GCA_044352225.1 Pseudomonadales bacterium
CATGCCCGCGACGATGCCCCCGTAGGAGCGGGCCATGCCCGCGACGATGCCGGCTCCCTAAACGAGAAGACCGGCACAAGGCCGGTCTTCACACGTGAGGACCCGGGCGCCAGCCCGGCGATGCGCGCGAGCCAATCAGGCCTGCGCGAGTTCCTTGATCTGCGCGTTCAGGCGGCTCTTGTGACGCGCTGCCTTGTTCTTATGGATGATGCCTTTGTCGGCCATGCGGTCGATCACGGGAACTGCTGCGGTGTAGGCGGCTTGCGCCTGGTCCTTGTCACCGGTCTCGATGGCGGAGACAACCCGCTTGATGGCGGTGCGCACCATGGAGCGGAAGCTGGCGTTGTGTTGACGGTGCTTCTCGGCCTGGCGGGCGCGTTTCTTGGCCTGGACGGTGTTTGCCACGAATTAAGACCTCTGGGTATCTGAGTGCTGCCGAAAAGGCCGCCGATTATTCTGGCCGGGTCGCCAAGTGTCAACCCGGCGGGGGAATTTGCACGGCATCGCTGCGAGGCGATCGAGATGTGCGGAGCCAAGAACCACCTGAACTGTGCCCACCCTGACGGTCACACAAGCACCAGATTGTCGCGATGGATGATCTCGGTATCGTCGCAATAGCCCAGCACCTCCGGGATGCGCGCCGTGGACAAGCCCTTGATGCGTTGCGCTTCCTCGGAGCCGTAATTCACGAGACCCTTGGCCACCTCTCGCCCGTCGGGCCCGAGACAAAGCACCAGTTCGCCACGCGTGAATTCGCCCCGCACTTCCTGAACACCCACGGGGAGCAGGCTCCGACCGGACTCGCGCAGTACGCGTACCGCACCCTCGTCCAGCACCAGTTGCCCGCGCACCTGCAGGTGGCCGGCGAGCCACTGCTTGCGCGCCGCGAGGGTGCTCTGGCCGGCACGCAGCCAGGTCCCGAGTTGCTCGCCCGCCGCGATGCGGAGAATCACGTCATCGGTGCGGCCACCCACGATCACGGTATGCGCGCCGGAACGCGCCGCGAGCCGTGCCGCACGCACTTTGGTGATCATCCCGCCGCGCCCCAGAAGCCCGCCACCACCGGCCATCGCATCCAGCGCGGGATCATCTGCTACGGCTTCGTTAACGAGCGGCGCATCAGGATCCTCACGCGGGTCGCGGGAAAAGAGCCCGGGTTGGTCGGTGAGCAGGAGCAGCACATCGGCATCGATCAGGTTGGCGACCAGCGCGCCCAGAGTGTCGTTGTCGCCGAAGCGGATCTCGTCGGTCGCGACGGTGTCGTTCTCGTTCACGACCGGCACTACGCCCAACCCGATCAGGGTGCGCAGCGTGCTGCGGGCATTGAGGTAACGGCGGCGGTTGGAGAGGTCGTCATGCACCAGCAGCACCTGCGCCGTGTGCAAGCCGTGCTGTTGGAAGAAGGACTCCCAGGTCTGCACCAGTCCCATCTGCCCCACGGCCGCGGCCGCCTGCAAGCGATGCACCTCAGCGGGACGGGTCTTCCAGCCCAGACGGGTCATGCCCTCTGCCACGGCGCCCGAGGACACCAGCACCACTTCGCAACCACGCGCGCGGAGAGCAGCCATCTGCGCCACCCACCCCGCGATGGCCTCACGCTGCAGCCCCCGGCCACCGTCGGTGAGGAGGGAACTGCCGATCTTCACCACCCAGCGGCGCGCCCGGCTGATTTCACTGCGATCGGACATGAGGCTGACTACGCGAAAAATGTTCAGGGAGCGTAGATGACTTCGACGCCGTCGTCTTCGTCGTCGTCGAAATCATCGTCGTCTGCGGCAGCTTCACCCGAACGGGCGCGACGACGCGCCTCGGCAAGGGCGGCGATACGCTCGCGCGACTCCGCCTGCATGCGGGACTGGATCTCACGCTCCGCGGCGGCGGCGGCCGGGTCGCCCTGCTCGCGCACGCGCTGGGCTTCTATGTGCTCCATGATCGCGTAGCAGAGGGCCTCCGTGCCGTCAGCAGCAAGGGCCGAGACGCGGAACACGGGCCCGCCCCAGCCGAGTTCACTGACAATGGCGTCGCAGCACGCTTCGCGCTCGCCCTCGGGCAACAGATCCGTCTTGTTCAGGATCAGCCAACGGTCGCGCTCGGCGAGTGTGGGGCTGAAGCGGGCGAGTTCGCGCTCGATGGCACGGACGTTCTCGACCGGATCCGATTCGTCAGGCGGGAGCAGGTCCACGAGGTGCAGCAACAGTCGCGTGCGCGTCAGGTGTTTCAGGAAGCGGATCCCTAGGCCTGCGCCTTCCGATGCGCCTTCGATCAGGCCCGGAATGTCAGCGATGACAAAGCTGCGATGGGCTGCAACACGCACGACACCAAGGTTGGGTACCAACGTGGTGAAGGGGTAATCCGCGACTTTCGGACGGGCCGCGGAAACAGCCCGAATAAGGGTGGATTTGCCGGCATTCGGCAAGCCCAGAAGGCCCACATCGGCCAGCACTTTCAGTTCGAGACGAAGATTGCGGAGATCGCCCTCGGACCCCGCGGTGCTCTGCCGGGGCGCGCGGTTGGTACTGGACTTGAACCGCGTGTTGCCCAGGCCGTGAAAGCCGCCCTGCGCCACCAGCAGGCGCTCGCCAGGCCGCGTGAGGTCGCCGATGACCTCCCCCGTGTCATCGTCGATCACGGTAGTACCAACGGGAACGGGCAGGTCGAGATCGTCACCACTTCTGCCGGTGCAGTTGGCGCCGCTGCCGGATTTGCCGGATGCCGCCCGGAACTGTCGTGTGTAGCGGTAATCGACCATGGTGTTCAGGGCATCGTCAGCGCGCAGGAAGATGCTGCCACCATCACCGCCATCGCCGCCGTCCGGGCCGCCAAAAGGCACGGATTTCTCGCGGCGGAAACTGACGCAGCCGTTACCGCCCTTCCCGGCCTGGACGGTGATGCTCGCTTCGTCGACGAATTTCATAAATGAAAAGCCCCGCCGGGGCGGGGCTTCTGCGGTGCCAGGGCGAGAGCCCCGGTCAGACCGCCACGATGTTGACGGTGCGGCGGTTGAACGGGCCCTTCACCGCGAACTCCACACGCCCCTCGGCGGTGGCGAACAGGGTGTGGTCCCGGCCCATGCCGACATTCACGCCAGGGTGGAACTCGGTGCCACGCTGGCGAACGATGATGTTGCCAGCCTTTACGACCTGCCCGCCGAAACGCTTGACGCCAAGGCGCTTGCTCTCGGAGTCGCGACCGTTGCGGGTACTACCGCCTGCTTTTTTGTGAGCCATTGTGTCTCTCCCTGCCGGTTCAGCCGGCGCTGATGCCCGTGATACGTACTTCGGTGAACCACTGCCGGTGGCCGGTTTCGCGCTTGTAGTGCTTGCGGCGCCGGAACTTGACGATGCGGATCTTGTCGTGGCGCCCGTGGGAGACGATTTCCGCCTTCACGGAACCACCTTCCAGAGAGGGAGCGCCCAGCTTGATGTCGGCGCCTGCACCGACCATCAGGACCTTGTCGAAGCTCACGGTATCACCCGCGGCTGCTTCGATCTTCTCGAGCTTGAGGGTTTCGCCTTCTTTCACGCGGTGCTGTTTGCCACCGCTCTCGATCACTGCGTACATGCGTTTGCTCCGTGCCGGGCCCGTCTGCGGTTCTGCGTTGCCTGTCAGGGCTTGTGGGCAGGGGATCCTGCCGAGCAGTCCGGGCAGCCCCGCCGGAGGGCGTGGGCTTTGTTCAGGGGCGCGAAGTGTAGGAGAAAGCCGCGCGGGGCGGCAAGCCGCCCGTGCGCGTGAATTCTTGGCCGGCTCGCGTTGACAGCCCCGGGCTCCATTCCTAGCATGCCTGCGCCTCTACGACCCGGGCCACCATTGCTCATGAACTACGCCTCCGAGGCCATTCGCCCGGATTTCGAGTCGCTGAACCGGCTCGTCGTCGCGCAACTGCATTCCGATGTGGGACTGGTCGAGAACATAGGCCAGTACATCGTCGAGGGTGGAGGCAAGCGACTCCGTCCCCTGCTCTGCCTGCTGTGCGCTCGCGCGCTGGGCTACAGCGGCGAGAGGCACGTCGAACTGGCCACCGTGATCGAGTTCCTGCATACCGCGACGTTGTTGCACGACGACGTGGTGGACGTGTCGGCCCTCCGGCGAGGACGACCTACAGCCAATGCCCACTTCGGGAATGCCTCCACCGTGCTGGTCGGTGACTTCATCTACTCCAGGGCCTTCCAGTTGCTCGTCGGGCTCGAGAACTTCGAACTCCTGCGCCTAATGGCGGACACCACGAACCAGATCGCGGAGGGCGAGGTCGAGCAACTCGCGCGCGCCGGGGACCCGGCCACCACCGAGGAGCAATATCTCGAAGTCATCCGCAAGAAGACCGCGGTGCTGTTTGCCGCGGCCTGCAGGGGAGCCGCGATCCTCGCAGAAGCCGACTCGGAGCGGCAGGAGGCCATGGGACAGTTCGGGCTCAATCTGGGACTCGCCTTCCAGATCATCGACGACGTACTCGATTACGAAGGCGATCCCGATGTGATGGGAAAGAATCTGGGAGATGATCTGGCCGAGGGAAAATCGACGCTGCCGCTGATCAGGGCCATGGTCGCGGGCTCCGCGGAACAGGCCGCCTCGGTGCGGGCAGCAATCCTGGATAAAAACGTCGCACGCCTTCCCGAGGTGCTGGACATCATCCACCAGACAGGTGCCTTGGACTACGCGCGCACCCGCGCCATGCACTTCCGGGACGCTGCGCTCGCGGCACTTTCCGGGCTTCATGGGGGCGCCTTCGGCGCGAACCTCCGCGCGATCGCCGAGAGCTCCGCCGGCCGAAAAGCCTGAGGGCCTCTTCACTCCCTGAGGGGAGGCCGCGCCACACAAGCGTGACGCCGGTCAATGTACTCCCGATCTGCCATCCGGCACTGGACTTTCGTGCTATTGCCGCGTGACCCGACGGCAGTAGACTGCGGAAACGGGTTAATGGGCCGATAAACCGGTTCAGGCAGAGTCACAGGAGCGTCGTGATGCGCAGAGCGATAAAGGGATTTGCGGTTTCGTTGGGAGGGATTGGACTCTCCGCGGTGGCTGCCTATGCATTTGCGGCGGCTCCCATCGCAAACCCGGATTCAGCGACAACACCCGTAGGCGTGACCGTGACGATACCGGTCATGGCAAACGATAGTGACCCTGACGGCGACCAGTTAAGCGTTAGTGCGGTCACAACTAGAACCGCCAAAGGAGTCGCGAGCCGCTCAAACAACCAAGTCATTTATACGCCAGACCCCGGATTCATAGGAACGGATACTTTCAAGTACAGGCTTAGAGACAGCGCAAACGAAGTCGCCACGGGCACGGTGACTATAACGGTCACTCGCCCGGCGAACCGTTCTCCAGTGGCTACGGCGGATAGCGCTAGCACCACCTCGCCCAATGCGGTCACCGTGAACCTGCTGGCCAACGACACCGATGCCGACGGCGACACACTCTCCGTCACCGCCAACACGGCACCAACCAATGGCACCGTCACCCGCACAGCGGGGTCGGCGACCTACACGCCCGCGGCAGGCTTCAGCGGCACCAATTCCTTCAGCTACACGTTAAGCGATGGAAAAGGCGGCACCGCGACCGGCACCGTCACGGTCGCCGTCGCGCCGAAACCCAACACCGCACCCATCGCAACCGCCGACAGCGCCAGCACCACCTCGCCCAATGCGGTCACCGTAAACCTCTTGGCCAATGACACAGATGCCGACGGGGATACCCTCTCGGTCACAGCCAACACCGCACCGGCCAACGGTACCGTCACTCGC
>JBILEG010000238.1:0-5727 GCA_044352225.1 Pseudomonadales bacterium
CTATTGGGAGATGGAACAGACCCGGCAGGTGACCGAGGCGCTCTCGCTCGACGTGACAGGTGGCGAGCAAGACTGGGACATGCAGCACTGGAAGCGCATGGTGGGCATGCGCGCCGTCGACATCATCCAGCCCGACGTGCTCTACATGGGCGGCATGGTGCGCACCCTGCGGGTGGCGGCGCTGGGGGCCTCGGCCGGACTGCCCTGCACGCCGCACAGCGCGAACCTCTCGATGGTCACGCTCTTCACCATGCACCTGCTGCGGGCCATTCCCAACGCGGGCAAATACCTCGAGTTCTCCATCGAGGGCCCCGAGTACTATCCCTGGCAGCAGGATCTGTTCGTCAAAGACCCCTACGGCATCGTCGACGGCAAGGCCACCGTGACGGCGGAGCCGGGCTGGGGCGTCGAAATCAACCCGGAGTGGCTCGCCCGCTCCATCTATCAGTGCAGCGAGTTGAACGCATGAGTACCAAAAGCAGCGCCGACCTGATCGAGCAGTACTTCGCCACCGGCGCGCTGCCGGGCCTGCCCGAGGGGCACCTGATCGACGGGCACTTCGTGGCCTCGGGCAGCGGGGCACGCATGGCGAGCGTGGACCCGGGCAACGGCAAGGTCTTTGCAGAATTCGCCGCGGGTGATGCCAAAGATGTCGCCCGTGCGGTGGAGTCGGCCGCGCGCGGCTTCGAGATCTGGCGCCGCACCCGCCCCGCCGAGCGCTGCCGGGTGCTGAACCGCATGGCCGCGCTCATGCGCGAGCACGCGGCGTATCTGTCGGTGGTGGAATCGGTGGACTCGGGCAAGACGCTCGCAGAAGCCGAAGGCGATGTCTCTGCCAGCGCGCGGCTCTTCGAGTACTACGCAGGCGCCACAGACAAACTCGAAGGCATCTCCATCCCGCTCGGCCCCGACTACATGAACTGGAGCATCCGCGAGCCGGTGGGCGTGACCGCGCACATCATCCCGTGGAACTACCCCACCAGCACCTTCGCGCGCGGCGTGGCGCCGTCGATTGCCGCCGGCTGCGCTGTGGTGGCCAAGCCGGCAGAAACCACGCCCTTCACGGCGCTGCTCATGGCACGGCTGCTCTGCGAGGCGGGGTTGCCGCCCGGCGTGGTGAACGTGGTGACGGGCTTGGGCAGCGCCGCGGGCGAGCCGCTCGCCGTACACCCCAAGATCGCGCACGTGACCTTCACCGGCTCGGTAGGCACGGGCGTGCGTGTGATGCAGCAGGTCGCGCCCAACGTCACGCGGCTCACGCTGGAACTGGGCGGCAAGAGCCCGCTGGTGGCGCTGGACGACTGTGATGTAGAGGCCGCGGCCGAGGGCGCGCTATCGGCGATCTTCTGCAACGCCGGGCAGGTCTGCTCGGCGGGTTCGCGGCTTGTTGTCTCGCGTGCGATCCACGCGGACCTGATGCAGCGACTGCTGGAGAAGACCCGCGGGCTCACGCTGGGGCACGGCCTGCGCAACCCGCACATGGGGCCGCTCAATTCCGAACTTCATCTGGGCCGCGTGAAAGCCCACGTGGATCGCGCCCGCGAGCGCGGTGCGGCAATCGTCTGCGGCGGCAACCCCACGCAGGATCCGGCCTCGGGCGGCGGCTTCTTCTTCGAGCCCACCATCATCGATGCGCTTGCCACCAACGACCCCGCCGTGCAGCAGGAGATCTTCGGGCCGGTACTGGCGGTGCAGGTCGTGGATTCGGACGAGGCTGCGCTCGCCGCGGCGAACGGCACGGAGTATGGTCTGATCGCCGGTGTCTACAGCCGCGATATCGGGCGCGCGCTGCGGCTCGCGAGGGATCTGGACGCAGGCCAGGTCAGCATCAACGAGTACTGGGCCGGCGGCGTGGAAGTGCCCTTCGGCGGCAACCGCAAATCCGGTTTCGGCAAAGAAAAAGGCCTCGAAGGCATGGACGCGTACCTTCGCACCAAGTGCATCACCGCGCGCATCTGATAACAACGACACACGGAAAGCCCTGACGCATGAACGCCCCCACTGCAGAGACCTCACGCTTCGCCCGCTACGCCCAGTTCGCGCTGCTGGTGCTGGCCGCAGGCGCCCTCTTCCCGATCATGTACCTGCGCCAGAACTTCGAGGTGAGCCTGATCGAGGCGCTCGGCATCACGGCGAGCGATCTGGGGGATCTCAACTTCATCCTGGGCGCAGTGGTGGCGGTCTCGTACATTCCGAGCGGCATCCTTGCAGACCGCGTGCAGCCGCGGCTGCTGATGTCCTTCTCGCTGCTGGTGGTGGGCGCGCTCGGTTTCTGGATGACCACCTACCCCTCGCTCGGAGCGCTGAAGATCATCTACTTCGGCTGGGGTATCGCAGGCGGGCTCTGCTTCTGGGCTGCGATGCTGAAAGCGGTGAAGCTCATGGCAGCTTCCAACGAACAGGGTCGGTTCTTCGGCATTCTGGACGGCGGCCGAGGACTGGTCGAAGCGATCCTCGCCTCGATCGCGATCCTGATGTTCCGCGAGATGTCGACGCCGCAAGACGCCGCCACGATCCGCATGACGCCGGTGCTGCTGCTCTATTCGGCGACTGCGGTGATCCTCGGGATCCTCGTGTTCTTCGTGGTGAAGGACAACCCGGATGCGGTGATCAGCAAGGCGCAGCGCGCGGCAAACAAACTCGCCGCAAACTCCACCCTGCTGAAAGACCTGATGCTGCTGCTGCGCATGCCGCAGATCTGGCTCGTCGCCGGCGTGATCATGGTGGGCCAGGGCCTGTTTTTCCTGACCTATTCCATCTCGGCTTATCTGCAGGTGAACCTGGGACTCACCGCGCTCGCCGCAGGCTCCATCACGCTCTCGAAGCTGTGGATGCGGCCGCTCGGCGGCTTCACGATCGGCTTCCTCGGTGACTGGTTCTCACGCGAGGTGGTGATGGCCTGGCTGATGCTCTTCGCCTCTTTCAGCCTGCTGGCGATGATCTTTCTGCCGCTGGGCGGTCACGTTTACCTGATCCTGCCGCTGGTGCTGGTGATCGGCTACATCACCTACGCCATCAAGGGACTCTACTGGTCGCTGCTCGACTACTGCCCCGTGCCCCCGCACCTCACGGGCCTCGCGATCGGGCTGGTTTCTTTCCTCGGCTACATGCCCGACACCGTGCTTCCGCTCTACGACGGTTTCCTCGCGCGGAATCACGACCGCGCGCACAGCCTGAACATCTACTTCATCACCATCGCCTGCACGGGCTTCGTGGGGGCGGTGTTGTGCGTGTGGTTGCGGAAGATGAATCTGCGTGCGGCGGCAGCTGTCGCGGGGGCGGAGGGGTAGCGGGGTTAGCGGCTCCGAGCCGCGGGATCGGATCGACGTCCGCGCTGACGGGAAACCAGCCATTCACGCAGTGCAGAATTTGCGCGCGTCTGCCAGCCGGGCCCCGTGGCCCGGAGCCCCTCCAGCACATCGGCATCGAAGCGGATCGTAGTAGAGACTTTGGTCGGCGATGTAGAACGAGGCCGACCAATGCGCTTGAGCGCTTTGAACTCTTCAGCACCCAGTTCACACGTGTCGGCATCAGCCTCGATACCAGCCTTGATGGCCGCGTCCTCAGCAGGCGTGGGGAGCCGGATCCGGCGGCCAGACTCAGTTGTCACGTACTTGGGCATATCTTCGAATCTCCCGCCTGTTTGCCTTACGCAGGCTGATGATACGGCGCACGACGCCTTGATCCGTGAACACGACGCAAAACAGGCGATCTGCCCGAAGCGCATAACCGACAAACCGGAGTTCGGGAAACAGGAATCTGGTGTCCGGCCCGGCACGCAAGGTGTCCCATTCAAGTTCCTCCGCGATCGCCAGCGACACGCCATGCTTGGCGATGTTCACGGCGTCCTTGCCAGTGTCGAAAGTGATGCGCATGTTAGTTAATGTAGTAACGCTAATTCTTTGAGTCAACGGCGAGGAGAGGCGGTTGGGGTCAGGTCTTATCCGTGGCCCATCCAGCACATCGGAATCGAAGCGCCCGTTTATCCTCTACCGCGAGTAGGCTCGAACTGGACACGCCCGATTTTCTACGGTGAGCCTGCGCATGAAACTGATCCTCGCCCTCATGTGCCTTCTCGCCGCCCTGCCCGGCTCGCTTGCTCACGCCGCGAGCGCGCAGTGCGGCTTCATAACAGACCCCGACCTGCAGGCCCGCTGCCGCGCGGAGTCAGGCGGTGGTTCCGCGCAGTGCGGGTTCATTCGTGATGCCGATATGCAGGCCTACTGCCGCGCCATGACCGGTGGCGGCTCTGCGCAATGCGGGTTCATCCGGGACAGCGACCGTCAGGCAATGTGCCGTGCCCGATCAGGCAACAATTCGAGCCAGTGCGGCTTCATCCGCGACAGCGACACGCAGGCCTACTGCCGGGCCACCACGGGGGGCGACAGCGGGCAATGCGGGTTCATACGCGACGACGATCTGCAGGCGCTGTGCCGCGCCTCGACGGGTAGCGGATCCGTGCAATGCGGATTCATTCGCGACGCTGACATGGCAGCTGCGTGCCGGGCGCAGTTCGACTGAAACCGCTTTCTCTGAGCACGGCTGTCTGCGCCTGCACGGGCTTCGGCAGCGGCTGCGCAGCCCCCGCAATCGCGGGATAGCGGAGCATCGAACGCTAAGCGAACCTGTGGTCACATCAGGCCAGCCCTGATCTGAACCGCTCAACCAACAGGAGCACATCAGCGTGAGCGCACCGACACTCATCAACGGTCAATCCTTCATCACGCTCTCTACCGAGGACGGCACCTCCCGGGGAGGGGCCGAGTACAACCCCTACGTCGCGGGTCTGGCCAACGGCGGCTTCGTTGCCCTGTGGGATGACTTCCTGCCGCAGTCCAACCCCCCGGCGGGGTATCCCTATGCGCTGGACCCGGACGGTGGGGTCACCTCTATGGTGCGCTTCTTCTCCGCGAACAGCACCGGCGTGGCGCCTGCCGAGCCGAGCAGCGACGATTTCAGCGGCAACACGGGCAACGGCTCCTATGTGGCATCGCTGTCCAACGGCAACGTCGCGGTGATCTGGGGCGCCAGAGATGACGCGGGTCAATCGAGCCGCGTCGGTATCCAGATACTGAACGGGCAAACCGGTCAGCCCGTGGGATCGGCCACCGTGATCGACGGCGCAGACCAGTACGCCGTGGCGCCGTATGGGGTGCTGGCGTTGCCGGACGGCAAGGCGGGACTGCTGTTCAATGACAATCGTGCGCTCAAGCTCGTGGTCGTCGCGGCGGACGGCAGTGCCTCCGGGGCTGTCGTCCTTCCGAGCCCGGGGCTCTCCAACCAGCAGGGTGATCAGGCCGTCGGCTTGCAAGGCACCAACGCGGGCGTGATCGCGCTGCTCACAAAACCGGTGGCCGAGAACAAGCTCATCCTCAAGTACCTGAACCCGGACGGCACCGAGGCGCTGCCGCAGACGGACTTCGGCAGCTTCGCGGGCACCGACGTCACGATCGAGGCGCTGGCAGACGGGGGCGCGGCGGTTGCCATCCTCCAGAGCGGCCTTGCAAGCGGCCCCACTGTCGTCCGGGTGCTGCGCTCGGACGCAACCGGCGCGCTGAGTGGCGATGGCCCCCTCGACGTTTCCTTTGAAGGTCAGGCCTATGGCGTCATCGACATGCTGGTGCTGCCGGACGGCGGCCTGCTTCTGGCGGCGAACACCTATAGCGGCAGCAGCGCACAGATCCTTGTCCAGCGCATCACCCCGCAGGGCACACTCGACGGCGCACC
>JBILEG010000239.1:0-5707 GCA_044352225.1 Pseudomonadales bacterium
AGCACCTCGAAGAGGCGAGCACGGAGTTGCGCGAGCGCGTGGCCGAACTGGCACGGCCATCCCGCGCCTGAAGACGGCTTTCAGCCCGCGCCGGGCGACAGGGGGCAGCCCTCATGCCCCGCCCAATACCCGCTCCACCTCCAGCCCGCAGTTGTACCCCGGCATGAACGTCACGCCCGGCCCCGGATGGCAGGCCGAGCCGCAGAGATACAGACCCCCGATCGGCGTTCGGTGCGCCGAACCGGGCACCATTGCCCGCGCGGCGAGCATGTTCTCGGGATGGATAAGGCCGTGGGTGAAATCGCCCTCCGTCGCGCCGTGCATGCTGGCAAAGTGATCGGAGGAGAAGATCGCCTTGTCGATGATGCGGGACCGGAAATCGGGCATGTAGCCGCTGATGATGTCGATCACCCGTTCCGCCGCGATGTCACGCAGTTTGCCGCGCTCGCTCTTCGGCGCCTTGCACGGGAAACAGAATCCGTAGGCGCTCGCGATGTGCTGCCCCGCAGGTGCGAGCGAAGGATCCATCACCGAAGGAATCTGGAACGCGACCGGAAACCACTCCGGCAACTGCCCCGCATCGCAGGCCTCGAAACTGCGCTGCAGCTGCTCCGGGCTGTCGACGATCGCGCCGCCGAAACGGTTGTGGATGTCGCGGTTCAGCCACGCCCACTCGCCGCCGTAGGAGGGCAGCCCGTCCAACCGGAACAGCATGTGCACCCAGGCGCCGCGGTGCTCGGCGCGCGCCACGCTCTCGGCGATGCCCGCATCCAGATGCGATTCACCCACCAGACGCTGGAACGTCGCGGGCCGGTCGAGGTTCGAGAGCACCACCCGCGCGCGGATCTCTTCCCCGCCCTTCATCACCACACCCACCGCCTGTCCCATTTCCATCAGCACGTGGTCCACCGTCGCGCCCAAGCGGATCTCGCCACCATCCGCCGAAATACTGCGCGCTAGCGCCTCGCTCAGGGCGCCCATGCCGCCCTTCACCCGGCGCATCAGCCCGCCGTCTCCACTCTGCGCGAAGGTGTAGACGAGGCAGAGCGCGGATCCCGGCGTGTACGGGCCCTTGTAGGTCGACTGGATCGCGGCAAAGGCGAGCAGCGCGCGGAAGGTGTGGTGCTTGACGGGATCGGGAAAGAAACGCTCGATCAGCTCCATCGCAGAACCCGTGAAGACCAGCCGCAACTGCTCCCGGCGCGCATCGTCCGGCGCGTCGCGCAGCAGCTCTTCCAGACTGCGCGGCGGGCTGTCGGGACGGAAGCGGTCCAGCACGCTCGCCGGGTATGCGATGAAACGCGCGAGCCGCGCGAAACGCAGCAGCGCACCCGGCCCGTGGTGGCGCAGCAGGTGCCAGAGCTGGCGCCGCTGCGAGGTGTAGAACATCAGCGGCCGCTGCCCTGCGCCCGCGAGATTGATCGCCATCATCGGCAGTTCGATGAACTCCGCGCCGTGATCCTCGAAACGGAAGGCCTCGAGCACCTCGCGCGCGAGAGGGAAAAGCACGCTAGCGCCCACCTCGTTGCGGCAGCCCGCGAACACCGACCGCGTGCCCGCCATGCCGCCCACGTAGCTGTTCTTTTCGAGAACAAGCACAGAGCGCCCGCGGGAGGCCAGCACGCGGGCCGCCGCCAGACCGTTATGTCCTGCTCCGATCACGATCGCGTCATAGGGCGCTGGCATGGGGCCATTCCTCTGTGCGGGGCGCTTTGTGTTTTTGCCCCGGGCGGGGCAATGTTGCGGTGTCCTTCCGTTATGGCGCAAGCAAACACCATGTCGACCTCCGCCGCACTCCGCTCGCTGCTCGGCAGCACCACGCGCCTGCTGCAGGACGCCGCGCTCGACTGGCACCCGGGCACTCTGCCCATGCACGCACCCGCCGTGGAGCAGCCCGCCTTCCTGAACCGCTTGCTCGGCACGCACGGCGTTGACGCCACGCGGCGTGCCGCACGCGCGCGCACCGTGCGAGTACTCGAGCAGCGCCCGCCCAGCAGCAACTGCAGCAACCGCCTGCTGGAGATCGACTGGGCGCAGGGCGAGGGGATGCCCCGCACGCTGTTCCTCAAGCTGCCCGGGGCCCCGCTCGGCACGCGTTTTTTCTGCAACGCGCTTGGCGTGTGGGAGCTGGAATGCGCGTTTTTCCGGGGTTTCGCGCGGGATTTTCCGCTGCGCCTGCCGCAGGTGCACGCCATCGCCACGCAGCGCAGCCGCTTCGCGCTGCTGCAGGAGAACCTCTCCGCAGACCCGTCCGTCACGCTCTTCACCAACCGCGCGATGCTGGAGGGCGTGCAGCCGGATCTGGCGCGGCGCGCACTTGCGGCCTTCGCGAAGATGCACGCGCACTATCACGGGCTCGCCGACAACGAACGCGATCAGCGGCTGCCGATGTCACGCCACCCTTTTCTGTCGCCCTCGATGTCTGCCATCTCGCAGTTCATCAACGTGGCCGCCATCGAGGCCTGCCGCCGGAAGGCGCCGGAGCTTTTCACCGACACCCGGGCCGCGCGCTTCCGCGCCGCGATGGGCAAATGGCGGCATCTGCAGCAGGCGTGGTATCACGGCCCGCTCACGCTGGTGCACGGCGACAGCCACATCGGCAATGTGTTCGTGGATGGCGAGGCAATGGGCATGCTCGATTTCCAGGCCGCACACTGGAGCAAGGGCCTCCGCGACGTGCAGTACTTCCTGGTGAACTCCATGCGCGCGGAGGATCTGGCGCGGCACGAACAGGAACTGCTGCGTTTTTATTGCGATGCACTTGCCTCGCATGGCGTCAACCTGGGTGCAGAAGAGGCTCGTGCGCAGTACCGCGCGTTCAGCTTCCAACCACTGATGACCATCGTGACCTCGCTGGGGCTGGGCCCGCTGACCGAGAACGACGCTCTGATGACGGAGGTGCTGGCGCGCGCCCTTGCCGCCGTGGAGCGCACGGATTTCTACGGCTGGGCCGAGAGGCTCTGAAGCATGGCCCGCACCGCCACCTCTGCCGAGCGCACCGCGCTCTCGAGCAGCGGAATCCCCGGTTGCGCGTAGGAGCCGCAGAACCACAGCCGCCGCCCGGGCTCGGCATGCAGATCCGCGAGCGCGGCGAGCGCCGCGACGCTGTCGGCCTGCACCACCGGGCGCTCGAAGCGCGCGCGGCTGATCAGGCGTGATGGCTCAGGCTCGCGCTGCGGCTGCACGGTCTGGAAGACATCCTCGGCACCGCGTAGCGCCGGCTGCACCGCATTCACCCAGATCGTGCTCTCCGGGCCCTGCTGCCCTGCCTGCACCCACAGGTTCACGGCAGACCAGTCGCGCCGGCGCGAAGGCATCAGCGCGGCGTCACGGTGCATCAGCACCTCTACCGGCTCGTAGCGGAAAGCACCAAGCACGCGGCGCTCGGCGTTGCTCGCATGTCTCAGCATCGCGAGCGCCTGGTTGGCCTGCGCCGCCACCACCACATGATCGAATCGCCGCGATGCCTCGCCCGCGAGTTCCACCTGCACGCCCTCTTCCACGCGCTGCACACCCAGCACCTGCACGCCGCAGCGCAGTTCCGTCACGGTACGCAGCAGCCGCTCTGCAACATCGTCGGCACCTTCGCATGCGCGGCGCACGCATTGCTGCATGAGCCCCACGCCCAGATAGCCCATCACCACCTCCGCGGGGAACAACCGCGCAGAGGCGTAACTGCAAGTAGCGATGGTCGAGAGCGCGGGCAGCAGCAAGCCGTCGATGAAGTCCTGCGGGAAGTCGCGCTGCCGCAGGTAGGCCTCGAGCGTGAGATCCGCGAGTTCGCCGGCACGCCACGCTGCCAGACCCTCGCGGTAGAAGCGCAGCACACCGCGGAGGATCTGCCGCGCGCGCGCCCCGCGCAGGTCCTGCGGCAGCAGGTAAGACCAGCGCCGCTCGCCGATGCGCACATTGCGGTAGCGGAAAAAAAGCGCTCCGTCCGCGCCGCAGAGCGAGGAGGCATAGCTCACCGGCTCAGAGGATACGCCGAGTTCCTCGTAGAGCCGCACGAGGGTGGGGTAGTAGCCGGGATAGAACACGCGCAGCGGCACGTCCACGCGGATACCGCCCGAGCCGGGCAAGGTCACCGAACTTGCGATGAAACCGGGCACGGCATGGCGCTCGAAGAGCGTGACGCGATGACCGGTCTGCGACAGCCGGAACGCCGCCGCGAGTCCGGCAATGCCGCCGCCGATGACCGCCGTTTGCATGAGCAGGGTTCCCCCGTCGGGAGCCGTGAATCCGGTGAAGGATAAAGGCGCCTTGCCTGAAAAAACATCAGCCGCGCCGGCGGCCGGGACACCCACAGGAAGCGCTCGAGGCGCGCTACGATGCCCACTGCCGCCCGCAGGAACCTCGCGCACATGACACGGACCACATCCTTCTGCATGACGCTTCTCGCCACCCTCGCGCTCGCCATGCAGGCCGCGGCGGCCCTGCCGAGCAGAGGCTGCGGCAAAAGCCTCTCCAGCGGCAACTACACGCTGTCGCACGCAGGCGTGACACGGCACTACCGGCTATTCGTCCCCACGGGGTATCGCGCCAATACCGCATCCCCTCTGGTGGTGGCTTTCCATGGCTGGGGCGGCAACGAGAACGAGTTTCTCGGCAACGCGAGCGTGCGCGCCGCCAGCAACCGCCACGGCTACATCGTGGTTGCGCCACGCGGGCTCGGAGCCGGGGCGCCCGACCGCTCCTACAACTCCTGGACCTTCAGCGGTTCGGCCACCGGACTGGACGGCGATGGACTGAACCCCGCCGTAAGCGGCGATACAGACGCCATCTGCGACGCACGCTCCACGCCCGACTACCGCTACCCCTCGTGCAAGAATCCTGCGCGCCCGGTGGCCTCCAACACCTGCTCGTGGACGCAGTGCCGCGCCGACGACGTCGCTTTCACGCGCGCACTTCTCGCGCGGATCGGTCGCAGCCTGTGCGTCGACACCTCACGCGTGTTTGCCACCGGCGGTTCCAACGGGGGCATGTTCGTCTGGGAACTCGGACAGAACACCCGCAGTTCCCCACTTTTCCGGGCCATTGCGCCCGTGATCGGGTTGCCCCATCGCGGCTACCTCGCGCCGCCCGGACGCAGTCAACCACTGCCGGTGCTTCTGATCACGGGCACGCAGGACACCACCGTGCCGCCCGGGCCCTGGGAGAACCCCGGATTCACCACCACCTCGAACGGCAGTGACCGGTTTTTCTACACGGGTGCGACCGCGATCACCCGGGTCTGGTCCAAGGCCAATGGCTGCGGACTGGGCACCGCGGCGCCCTTCGACGACGGCGTCGCTGCCACCGACTGCCGCACTTACTGCGCGGGCTTCAGCAGCTGGCCCCGCGTGCTCGATTGCCGGGCCAGCATGGGGCACGACTACGGCCTGCCGTGGTCGTGGAACCTGGTGCTCGAGTTCTTCAACCGCAGCTAGGTGGACGCCCCTACGCGCTCACGACACGCACATTGATACGCATCAAGAGACCTGCGCCTCCACACGCCTAGTGTGGATTCCGTGGCCATGTGGCTCACGCCAACGTCGGGCAAGGCTGTAAAGGACGACGCCCGGCATACAGCACATCACGACGACAGGACGAGGTACGCGATGAACATCCAACGCACACAGGGCAGTCCCCACACACGCAAGCTGTTGGCCGCAGGGCTGATGGCACTCGCCGTTTCGGGCGGCGCATCGGCATCGAGCTATTCCACGCT
>JBILEG010000016.1:0-17411 GCA_044352225.1 Pseudomonadales bacterium
GATCTTCCTCCGAGAGCGGGAACACCGGCATCGGCGGGCGCGGAGTGATGAAGTAGGCGCTCAGTGTGTCTACGGTATAGCGCTCGCTCAGGCTGAGCAGTTTGTCTCCCATCGGCGTGCCGGGCGTATGGCAACCGGCGCAGGCGAAGCGCGCGAGCAAGGGTTCTGCTTGGACCGTTGCGGCGGCGATGTCTGTGGCACTGACATCCGCGAGCGCATCGGCGCTCAGCGCGGGCCCTGCAGGGGCAGCGTTGACGGCGCTGCCGCCACCTTCTGCCTCCCCCCGCCACAGGCGGTAGACCGCGCCTGCATAGTCATCGCTCACGAAGAGCTCTCCCGAAGGGGATTCGGCGATGTCCACCGGACGGCCGATCACGGTGCCCGCTTTTTCGAAGCCGCTGATGAAAGGCGCCTCCGAGACAGTGCCGTCTGCAGCCCAGTCGAGCCGTACCACCGTGTAGCCATCCGCCTTGCTGCGGTTCCAGGATCCGTGCAGTGCCACCAGTGCGGAGCGCGCCAGTGCGGGCTCCTGCTGGTGGCGCAGGAAGCGGATGCCGAGCGGTGCGTTGTGTGCGTGGAAGCCGTGCGCGGGTGGCAGCGCCGTTTGCAGCGCTGATTCGTGGCCGGGGCCGTTGTCGGGGTCCAGCACGTTGAAGCCGTTCACGAACGGCCAGCCGTAGAAGCCGCCCTGCACGATGCGGTTCAGCTCGCAGGGCGGGAAGTCATCGCCCAGCAGATCGCGGCCGTTGTCGGTGGCGAAGAGCTCATCGCTCCACGGCGTCCAGTCGAAGCCCACGCTGTTGCGCAGCCCCGAGGCGTACACGGCGAGTTCGCTGCCGTCGGGCCTGGCGCGGAGCATGGTGGCGCGCCAGGGGTGATCCTCGATGCAGCTGTTGCAACTCGAGCCCACGTGCACGTAGAGCCAGCCATCGGGCCCGATGCGCACGCTGCGGCTCCAGTGGTTGCCGCCTTCGGGCAGCCCGGTGATCACATGCGTGTAGTCCCCGGTGATGCGGCCGCTTTGCACGTCGAAGGGCGCGCGGCCCACGGCGCCGGTCTCGCCCACGTAGAGATAAGCTCCGGAGACCTCCACGCCGTGCGGGCGGTCGAGCCCGGACATCAGCACCGACTGCGAATCCGGGCGGCCATCGCCGTTCGCGTCGCGGCCGAGAAGCGTGATCTGCCCCAGACGCGGCTGGCTCACCAGCAGGTCTCCGGCCTCGGTGAGCCGCAGTACCCGTGCCTCGGGCACGGCATCGGCGTAGAGGCCGATCTGCCAGCCGGCTGGCACGCCAAGGTGCTGCTTCACCGTGGCAGTCTCGGCGCGCGGGCCGGGCGATCCGCTCACGGAGTTCCAGATCATTTTCCAGCTGGTGATCTCGACATCGCGCGTCAGCAAGGCCACCGCCCCGGCGATGCCCGCGAGGGTGCCGCATGTGAGCAGCAGGACTGTCTTGAGACGTGGCATCGTCGTACCCCTTGATGCATGTGCCGCGGTATCACGCGGGCCTTGATGTGTTGTCACGGGAGCGCCCGGGACCCTTTGCTATAGTACCGGCGCCCACTCCACAGAGAAGCAGAAGATGGTCACGGCAAGCCGAAACGAACTCCTCTTCCTGCTCGTGGTGACAGTGCTCGCGCTGCTTGCAGCCGCGTGGAAACCCTACGATCTCGCCACGTATTTTCTCGAAGTGTTTCCGGTGCTGATCGCCATTCCCCTGCTGTGGGTGACGCGGGATAACTTCCCGCTCACGCGCCTCGTGTATTGGCTGATCACCGTTCACGCGCTGATCCTGATCCTCGGCGGGCATTACACCTACGCCCGCGTGCCGATCGGGGATTGGGTGCGCGACGCACTCGATCTGGTGCGCAACCCCTACGACCGGCTCGGGCATCTGGCGCAGGGTTTCATCCCGGCGATGATCGCCCGCGAGATCCTGCTCCGCCGCTCGCCGCTGGTGCGCGGCAAATGGCTGTTCTACATCGTCACCTGCATCTGCATGTCGGTGAGCGTGATCTACGAATTCATCGAGTGGCTGACAGCTGTGCTGGCGGGCGGCGGTGCGATCGAGTTCCTGGGCACCCAGGGCGATGTGTGGGACACGCATTGGGACATGCTGCTCTGCACCTGTGGGGCCATTACCGCGCAGGTGATGCTGGCGGGGGTGCAGGACAGGCAGTTGGGGGCCGATCTCAAGGCGCGAGGCTGATTACGCCGTCGGACTGCGGAACCTTTTCGGACTGGCTGTCGTGTCTCCGTGTGCTTGCCGGGCATCCGGGAACTGAGGGGAGCGGGCCATGGGAACGACAGTGGGCATTTCCGGTGATCAGCCTCGCCGGGGTTCGATGGGATTCTTTCCGCGCTGGCGACAGCTTTTTGCGGGGACAATCCTCGCGGCTGCGGCGTTTTCGACCTGTGCTGCCGAGCCCGCCGGGGAACCTACGCTGCAGGCCTTCGGTTCCTGCGCCAGTTTCACCACCTACATGCGCGATCACGCGCGGCAGACGCTCGGGCCGTGGGGGCTTTCCGGTAGCGCGGGGTTCGCCTACCGCAGCGTCGGCGTGCCGGTCGCCGGTGGCGATATGGCTGCCGGATCCGTGGCCAGCACGCCGGCATTCTCCGGGACCAACGTGCAGGAAGACGGTGTCGACGAGCCTGACATGGTCAAGACCGACGGCCGAACGGTCTTCGCACTGGTTCAGGGCAGGCTGCACGCCATCGACGTGCGCGGACCCAAGCCGCGACTGTCGGGGTCTCTTGATGTTGGTGGTGGGTGGGGACAGCAGCTGATCCTCCACCGCGGAAGGCTCGTGGTGCTTGCCAGCGGATGGGGCGGCGCGAAGGTCGCTCCCGACGCCTTGCCCGGCAGGTTAGGCATTGCGCCGTGGCGCGGCGAGCCACGGACCACGCTCACCGAAATAGATGTGAGCAATCCCTCCGCCATGCGCGTGCGGGAGGTGTCCACGGTTGCGGGTCAGTACCTGAGCGCCCGTCGGGTTGACGCGACGCTGCGCGTGGTCATCCGCGGCGAGGTGCGTGGCCCCGAGCTCCAGTACCCCACCGGCACCTCGGGTTGGGAGCGGGCGCGCGCGGTCTGGTACAACCGGTGGGCGCTCGACAACTCCCGCAGCAGCGACTGGATTCCCACCTACACCCGGCACAGCCTGCGCAGTGGCCGCAGCACGGTTCGTCCGCTCTCGCGCTGCACCGAGACCTATGCCCCGACGGAGTTCGCAGGCCTTGGCACCATCACGGTGCTTACGTTCGAACTCGGACGTGGCCTTGCGCCGGTGGACACGGATGCGATCCTGAGTGATGGCGACACGGTCTATGCCTCGGCACACAGTCTTTATGTGGCGACGCGTGCGTGGCAGGACCCTGCAGAGACAGCTGACCCTGCGGCGCCCCCCTCGTCGTGGGTGAACACCCAGGTGCACCGTTTCGATACCAGTCTTCCGGGGCAGACCAGGTACGTGTCCAGCGGCGATGTCGATGGCTACCTCCTCGGCCAGTGGTCGATGTCGGAACACGAAGGCGATCTGCGCGTGGTCTCGACGGACGAGCCGCCCTGGTGGGGATCTGCCGGAGGACAGAGCCAGACCCGCGTTACGGTTCTTCGCGAGCAGGAGGGCAGGCTCGCCGCGGTAGGCGCGGTCGACGGGCTCGGGTTGGGCGAGCGCGTCTACGCCGTGCGTTTCATCGGGCCGCTGGGCTATGTGGTGACCTTCCGTCAGGTCGATCCTCTCTACGTGATCGATGCCTCGGAACCCACCGCGCCACGGGTGCGCGGTGAACTGAAGATCCCGGGTTACTCGGCATACCTCCACCCCGTGGGTGAGGGTCTGCTGCTGGGCATCGGCCGCAGTGCAACGCCCGAGGGGCGGGTGCTGGGCGTGCAGGCATCGCTCTTCGACGTGAGCAACCCGGACCAGCCTCTGGCGTTGCAGCAACTCGATCTCGGTAACGGTTGGACCGAGAGCGAGTTCAATCATCACGCCTTCCTGTACTGGCCAGCCACGCGTCAGGCTCTGGTGCCCGTCGAATCCTGGGTCGCGGATCTCTCGATGGGCCGCTACGTCTACGAGGCCGCCGCCGTGGGGATCAAAGTGGGCAGCTCGGACCTTCAGGAAAACGGCCGCGTCAGGCACGAGATTCCTGTCGACGACGCCGAACAGCCCGTGCGCCAGGAGGCAGTGCGGCGTACTTTCGTCGTGGGTGAGACCCTTTACAGTCTGTCTGACTCGGGACTCAAGGCGAGCTCACTCGACACGCTGGAAGTTCGGGGCTGGCTGGGTTTCGCGCCCTAGCCGGCAGGCCCTTGGCGCGATCAGCGCACCGGGACGCTCAGCCCGCGGTTCAGCTTCCGCCCATCGCTGCCCCGAGCGTTGCAGCAGTCTGGGGCCCGAGCAGCGTCTGGCGAAGCTTGCCGTCGGGTCCGATGACGTAGGTCGAGGGCAGCACCTGCGGCTTCTCGAAACCCAAGCGCGTTGCCGCGTCGCCTTCGAACAGCGTGGTTTCGATGCCCAGCGTCTTTGCCTGCTCCTGCAGCGCAGTGCCCGAGACGCCATCGAAGTTCACCATCACCACGCGCGCCTTGCCGGCCTGCTCGCGGTGGAAAGCGTTCAGTTCCGGGATTTCCTCGGTGCAGGGCTTGCACCATTCGGCCCAGTAGTTCACGAAGAGCCACTCGCCATCGGGCTGTGCCAGCGGGTCTGCGTTGTCGCGCGCGCACCCTGTCGCGAACAGCGAGCATACGAGCAGGAGCGTAGCGGTGCTGAGCCGGGCGTGCGGACTGAGGTTCATGTGCGTTCCGGTGTCTCAAAAAGGGTTGCGATATCGCTGCCCAGTGTTTCGTGCAAGGCATCTTCGGCACGGCCCAGGCGTTGCGCGGCCGAGGCAAGCCAGGCGCAGTCTGTATCCGGATCCTCCACGCTGAAGGCGCTGGGCCAGCCGAACAGGCTGGCAATTCGCCACAACGGTACCTGTTCTGCATCTTTGCCCAGTACGTATTCGCCTTGCGGGGTGGATCGCAGGAGCCCGGATTCGAGAAGCCGGCGCCGAAGCGATTCCCAGTGCTCGGGGTGGAGGCGGTAGCGGCCCGCGAGTGCTCGGGGCGCGAGGATGTCGTGATCCCCGAGCAGCACGCCCGCGTGGTGAGCACGGTGCGCGCGCTCGAGCACGGCGAGTGCGGCCAGCGCATCCGGCAATACCTCGGTACGGTTGCTCTGCCAGTGCGAGAGCGCGTAGACGAACTCGGCACCCACCAGCAGCAGCAACCAGCTGAGATAGAGCCAGAGCAGGAAGAGGGGCAGGGCGGCGAAGGCGCCGTACACGAGCCCGTAGCTGCCCTTGGCCACGGCCCAGGCGAAGACGCCCTTGCCCGCGTCGAACACCAGCGTCGTCAGCAGCCCGCCGATGGCGCCGTGCAGCAGCGATACACGGCGGTTGGGCACGGCCACGTAGAGCAGCGTGAACGCGATGAAGGTGAAGACGCTGGGCAGGATCCCCGCGAGGGCCATCTGCAGCATCGGCAACTCCCGCAAGGCTTTTGGTGGGCCGAGGGGAAAGAGGTAGGTGCCGGCGAGCAAGGCGCCGCCCGCCAGCAGCGGGCCGAGGCTGAGGATGGCCCAGTAGAGCACGAATCGCATCACGCCCTTGCGCCCCTGCCGCACGCGCCAGATGCGGTTGAAGCTGTCTTCTATGTTGCGGAGCATGAGCCACGCCGACACGAACAGGATCAGGGTGCCGGGCAGGGTGAGCGAGCGCGCGTGGTCGGTGAACTCGGCGAGATAGCGTTGTATCTCCTCGCCGCTGGCGGGCACGAAGTGGATGAAGACCAACTCTTGCAGTTTGGTGCCCAGCGCCCGGAATTCGGGTGCCAGCGAGAGCACGGTATAGAACACCGTGAACATGGGCACCAGAGAGAAGAGCGTGACCCAGGTGAGGCCCGCCGCGCTCGCCTCGCAGCGGTCTTCGTCGACCCGCGCGTACAGGAAGCAGACGAAGCCCCGGGCATCGGCAAAGAGCTGTCGCAGGCGAGGGTGGAGCATGCAGGTGCTGGGTTATACTCGGGTCCCGCATTAAATCAGAAGCCTGCGCAACCCGTCATGGCAGATCCCTACGTGCTGGTGCTGTTCTACAGCCGCCATGGCGCCACGGCGCGGTTGGCAGACGAGGTCTGCGCGGGTGTCGACAGCGTGAGTGGCATCCACGCGCGGCCGCGCACCGTACCTCCGGTCTCAGCCATCTGCGAGGCCACGGCACCCGAGGTGCCCGACACCGGCCCGCCCTACTGCGAGGAAGACGATCTGCGCGACTGCGCCGGCCTTGTCATTGGCAGCCCCACGCGTTTCGGCAACATGGCCGCGCCGCTCAAGTACTTCATCGACGGCACCTCCGGGCTCTGGATGAGCGGTGCGCTGGTCGATCGTCCCGCGGCTGCGTTCACGTCCACCGCCAGCCTGCACGGCGGGCAGGAGGCCACACTGCTCTCGATGATGTTGCCGCTGCTGCACCACGGCATGGTCTTCTGCGGCTTGCCCTACGGTGAGCCGGGGCTGACCACGACCGTTGCCGGCGGCACGCCCTATGGCGCCTCGCACTGGTCCGGGCAGCAGGGCAACCGCGCGCCGGATGCTATCGAACTCGGGCTCGCGCGTGCGCTGGGGCGCAGGCTCGGGCGGCTCTCGCTCGCGCTGCTCGCGGGGCGTGGCGCATGAGCCCGCAGGCCCTGCTCGCGCGCCGCGTGGCGCTGTGGTCGCTTGCGGCGATGATTCTCCTGCTCAGCGTGAACATTTTCGGCATCACGCGCCTCGAACTGCAGAGCCGGGCCGTGCTCTGGGCGATCAGCACGCTGCCGCTGCTGCTGTTCCTGCCCGGGCTCCTGCGCGGCGCATGGAAGAGCTACGCGTGGATGTGCTTCGCGCTGATGGTGTATTTCCAGGTCTTCGTCACCGAGATCTTCCGCAAGCCCAATGACCTGATCACCATCGGACTGCTCGCCAGCCTGCTGTTGCTCTTCTGCACAGCCATGGTCTTCGTCCGTTTGCGCCGGAAGGAACTCGCCGGCACCGGCGCCTGATACAGGGAACGCATCCATGCCTGACCCCATCGAGTCCTCACGCGAGCGCCGCCCCGGCCTCTTGCGGCGCATCTTCGGCGGCATCTGGGGCGCCGTGACCTGGGTGCGTGTCGCCCTCGCGAACATCGTGTTCATCGTCTTCGCGCTGCTGATCTTCGGGGCGCTCTCGCATGACAGCCTGCCGCAGCTGCCCGAGCGTGGTGCGCTGGTGCTGAATCCCTCCGGTGACATCGTCGAGCAACTCGATCTCGTCGATCCCGTTGCACAGTTCCTGGACGGCGCGGACCATCCTCCGCCGCAGACGCTGCTCGCCGATGTGCTCGATGCCATCCACCACGCCACGGAAGACAAGCGCATCGAGGCCATCGTGCTCGCCACGGATGCGCTCTCGGGCGCCGGCATCACCAAGACGCGCGACATCGCCACGGCGCTCGAGGCCTTCCGCGCCACGGGCCGCAAAGTGATCGCGGTGGGCGATGCCTACTCGCAAGACCAGTACCTCCTCGCCGTCCAGGCAGACGAGATCTGGATGCACCCCATGGGTTTCGTCGAACTCACGGGTTATGGCGGTTACCAGAGCTACTTCCGCGGCCTTTTCGACAAGCTGAAGATCGATGTGCACGTGTTCCGCTCGGGCACCTTCAAGTCCGCCTTCGAGCCGCTGGAGCGCAGCGATATGTCCGAGGCCTCGCGCCTCGAGACGGGTGAGCTGCTGCAGGAAATCTGGAGCGCGGCCACCGGCATGATGACGCAGCGCCGGCAGTTGCCGCCCGAATCGGTGGACCATTACGCGAACTCGCTGGGCGAGATCCTGGGCCGGCACAAGGGCGATGCGGCAGCTGCTGCCATGGAGCATGGCCTGATCGATGCCATCAAGACCCGCACCGAGATGGACGAGGCACTGGCCGAACTCGTGGGCACAGACGACGACGGGCGCTTCACGCGCACGGGCTTCCGCGAGTATCTCCGCGCGGTGCGCCCGCTCGGCATCGGGGATGGTACAGACAAGCCGGTGGTGGGTCTGATCGTCGCGAGCGGGACAATACTGGACGGTGAGCAACCCCCGGGCAGCATCGGCGGCGACACGCTGGCAGAACAGGTGCGCGACGCCGCGGACGACGATGACATCAAGGCGCTGGTGCTGCGTATCGATTCGCCCGGCGGCAGTGGCTTTGCCTCCGAGGTGGTGCGGGAGGCCCTGCTCGAGTTCAAGCAGACGGGCAAACCGCTGGTCGCCTCGATGAGCAGCGTCGCCGCCTCCGGCGGGTACTGGATCGCCGCGCCCGCAGACGAGATCTGGGCTGCACCCACCACCATTACCGGCTCCATCGGCGTGCTGAGCGCGTTCCCGAGTGTCTCCCGTGCGTTGGGCGAGATTGGCATCACCACCGATGGTCTGGGCACCACGGCCATCGCGGGCGGGCCCGACCCCACGCGGCCGCTCACGCCGCAGTGGGAGCAGATCCTCAGCCTGTCCAATGCCAACGCCTACCAGCGTTTTCTCTCGATTGTCGCGGAAGGGCGGGAGATGCCCGTCGAGAAGGTCGCGGGCATTGCCGAGGGCCGCGTGTGGAGCGGCACGCGCGCACTTGAAAACGGCCTGATCGACAAATTGGGCAGCCTTGATGAAGCGCTGAAGTCCGCCGCCGCTTTGGCCAAGCTCGATGACTACGACACGCGCACCCTCGATCCGCCCGCCGACTGGCGCCAGGAGCTGATGCGTGCGCTCACCGGGAGCCAGACAGCGCTGCTGCGCCAACTGGCTGCGGCATTTGGCGTCGGACGCGTGCAGGAAGATCCGCTGCTGCGGCTGCTGCAGTCCGCAGACCCCATGGCCCCCTACGCCTTCTGTTCCGCCTGCGTGGCGCCCTGAGGCCTGCGACTGCGCGCGCTGTGTCTGGTTTTTGCCGCCCTGCTCATGGGCGGCTGCCAGACCACTGCGTATCTGGGGCAGGCTGCTGTCGGGCAGGCACGGCTGCTTGCGGCGCGCGAGCCTCTGGATCGCGTCATCGCTGATACCTCGCGTCCGCAACCCTTGCGTGAGCGGCTGGCGCTGGTGCGCGAACTGCGCGCTTTCGCGCAACGTGAGCTCGCGATGCCGGAAGTGCAGGGTTTCGACAGCTACGTGTCCACCGGACGGCGCAGCGTGGTGTGGAACGTGGTGGCGGCGCCGGCGTTTTCGGTGGAGCCGCTGCGCTGGTGCTTTCCCGTAGCGGGTTGTGTGAGTTACCGGGGCTATTTCTCGCGCGCCGCGGCGCAGCGGTTTGCGCATGCTCTTGCGCGGCGCGGCATCGATACCTATGTCTATGGCGTCAGTGCCTATTCCACGCTCGGCTGGTTTCGCGATCCGGTACTGGATACCTGGGTCACACGACGCGATGTAGCGGTCGCGGCGCTGGTCTTCCACGAATTCGCGCACCAGATTGCCTGGTCCACTGAAGACACGGGCTTCTCAGAGGCCTATGCGCAGGTGGTGGAGCGAGAAGGCGTGCGGCGCTGGCTTCTCGCGCGCGGCGAGGCCGAACGCTTCGATGCGTGGCTGCGCGACCAGGCGATCGGTGCGCAGTTCGCCGCCATGGTGCAACGCACGCGTGAGCGGCTCGCGGCGCTGTACGCGCAGCCGATGGACGAGGCGGTGCGTCATGAGCGCAAGGCAGCTGAAATCGCACGGCTGCGCCGCGAGTACGCCGACGCGAGCCGCCACTGGCCGCCCGAGGAGCGAATGGACCAGTGGATGGGCGGCGGGCTCGACAACGCACGCCTGGCGAGCGTGGCCACATATGAAGAACGCGTGCCGGCCTTGCAGGCCTTGCTGGTGCGCGTGGGTGGCGACCTTGGGGCTTTCCATGCGCAGGCGCGCAGGATCGCGGCGCTCACAACTGCCGCTCGCGCGGCCGAACTTGATGTCCTCGCACCGCAGTGAGCATGTCGCGCCTCGCAGGCCGTGGCGGTGGCGGGCTATCCTGAGCCCACACCCTGCCAGCCCTCGGAGAGTCCATGCGCAAGCGCATCGCCAGCGTCGGTTTTGCCCTCGAGGGGATCGCCACGCTCCTGCGCACGCAGGTGAACGCGCGCATCCACCTCGTGGCGGCGATCGCGGTCGTGTCGCTGGCTGCGTACGTTGACGTGCAGCGCCTCGAATGGGCCCTGCTGGTCTTTGCAATCGCACTTGTCTGGGTGGCCGAGGGGCTGAACACCGGCATCGAGTTCCTGGCCGATGCCGCCGTGCCCGACCCGCACTCGCTGATCAAGCACGCCAAGGATGTAGCCGCAGGTGCGGTGTTGCTCGCGTCCCTTGCAGCGGCCGTGATCGGCGCGCTGGTGTTCCTGCCCTACCTTCCGCGCTGAGTCCCCGGCCTCTTCGCATTGTCCAAAACCCGCGCCGGCGCAAGATGGTTGTGCCGGGTGACGCGGGGCATAATCCGCGCCCTCCACGCGTCCCGGAACAGATTCCATGATCTCTATCGAATCCCGTATCGCCACTGAGCTCGGAGTGCGTGCAGCGCAAGTACAGGCGGCGGTGGAACTGCTCGATGGCGGTGCAACGGTGCCTTTCGTGGCGCGCTACCGCAAGGAAGTGACGGGCGGTCTGGACGATGTGCAACTGCGGCAACTCGAGACCAGGCTCTCTTATCTGCGCGAACTCGAGGAGCGGCGTGCCGCGATCCTCCAGAGCATCGCCGAGCAGGGCAAGCTCGAACCCGTTCTGGAGGCCGCGATCCGCGAAGCCGACACCAAGGCCCGGCTCGAGGATCTCTACCTTCCCTACAAACCCAAGCGCCGCACCAAGGCGCAAATCGCCAAGGAAGCCGGCATCGAGCCCCTCGCCGTGCTGCTGCTGGGTGAGCCCACGCGCGACCCCGCCTCCGAGGCAGCAGCCTTTCTCAACGAAGAAGCGGGATTTCCCGATATCAAGGCCGTGCTGAACGGCGCACGCGACATTCTGGTCGAGCGCTTCGGCGAGGACGCAACCCTGGTGGGGCGCGTGCGCGAATTGCTGCGCGAGCAGGGCGAACTGCAGGCCAAAGTGCTCTCTGGCAAAGAGGCAGAGGGCGCCAAGTTCGCCGATTACTTCGCGCATACCGAGCCGCTCGCCAAGGTGCCTTCGCACCGTGCGCTGGCAATGTTCCGCGGCCGTAACGAGGGCATCCTCGGTATCGAGGTCGATCTGCCCGGCGTTGCCGAGATGCCCGCGCATCCCTGCGAGACACTGGTGGCGCGGCACGCGGGTATCGAGGACCGTGGCCGCGCTGCAGATGGCTGGCTGAAAGAGGTAGCACGCTGGACCTGGCGCGTGCGGCTCTCGGTGCATGTGGTGAGCGATCTGCTCTCCGAATTGCGCGAGAACGCCGAGGCCGAGGCGATCCGCGTGTTCTCCGCAAACCTGCGTGATCTGTTGCTCGCCGCGCCCGCCGGGCGGCGCATCACCATCGGCCTCGATCCGGGGCTGCGCACCGGCGTGAAGGTCGCGGTGGTCGATGGCACGGGCAAGCTCCTCGAATACGCCACCATTTACCCGCACGTGCCGCAGAACCGCTGGGACGAGTCCGTCGCGACACTCGCCGCGCTCGCCAGCAAACACGGCGCCACGCTTTTCGCGATCGGCAACGGCACGGCCTCGCGGGAGACCGACAAACTCGCCGCCGAGGTGATCCGTCGCCACCCCGTGCCCGGCCTCACGCGTGTCAGCGTGAGCGAGGCGGGCGCTTCCGTGTATTCCGCCTCCGAACTCGCGAGCCGCGAGTTCCCCGACATCGATGTGAGCATCCGCGGCGCGATATCGATCGCGCGGCGTTTGCAGGATCCGCTGGCGGAGCTGGTGAAGATCGAACCCAAGGCGATCGGTGTGGGCCAGTACCAGCACGATCTCAATCAGTCGCGGCTCGCGCGCGGGCTGGATGCCGTGGTGGAGGACTGCGTGAACAGCGTGGGCGTGGAGCTGAACAGCGCTTCCGCAGCGCTGCTGCGCCGAGTGTCGGGGCTGGGCGAATCGCTCGCCACCGCCATCGTTGTGCACCGCGACACGCACGGTCCTTTCGGCAGTCGGGCGGCGCTGCGCGCGGTGCCGCGCCTCGGCGATCGCGCCTTCGAGCAATGCGCGGGCTTCCTGCGCGTGCAGGACGGCGAGAACCCGCTGGACGCCTCTGCCGTGCACCCGGAGTCCTACCCCGTGGTCGAGAAGCTCGCCTCGGCTGCGGGTTGCTCGCTGCGGGAACTGGTGGGCAACGCGGCGCGCGTGAGGGAGTTCGATCCGCGCCGTCTCTCGGACGTCGGCGTGGGCGAGATGACGCTGCGCGACATCCTGAAGGAGCTCGAGAAGCCCGGCCGGGACCCGCGTCCGGAGTTCCGTGGTGCGAGCTTCCGCGAGGGCGTAGAGAGTCTCTCGGATCTGGAGCCCGGCATGATCCTCGAGGGCGTGGTCAGCAACGTCGCGAACTTCGGTGCTTTCGTGGATATAGGCGTGCACCAGGACGGTCTGGTCCATATCTCCGCGCTCAGCCACCACTTCGTGAAAGACCCGCGCGAGGTGGTGAAGGCGGGCGATGTGGTGAAGGTGAAGGTGCTCGAGGTCGACGTGCCCCGCAAGCGCATCGCACTCACCATGCGGCTCGATGACGAGGCGCGGCCCGAGGCTGCAGCAGCGCGGGGCGCGCGCAACGAAACGCCCGGCAACCGTCCCGCTCGCGGATCCGCGGGTGGTGCTCCAGGCGCAGGGCGCCCGCGTGAGAACACACGGCCGCCACAGCCGGATCCCGGCCCGCGCCCCGGAACGCTGGGAGAGTTGCTGCTGGCGGCGCGCGACGGCGGCCCCGGCAAGCGCCGTTGATCGCCGCGGCCGTTCAGCCGGGCGGCACCCGCCGCCGTCCGGTGATCATCGACAGGGGAAGGTTTTCGCGCAGCCGGATGCTTTCCGCCACGGCCGCGATCAGGTGCACGGCTACCAGCGTCGCCAATGCATCCGCCAGCAGGGCGTGGATGTCCTCGAGCCGCTCATCGCCCCAGAAATAGTCGATCTCTTCCATGAGGAAGCCTGTCAGCGCCAGCATCAGCATGGAGCCAAGCATCAGCATCATCACCAGGGCTCCGAGCGCTGAGTGGCCCAGATGGCGTTCCGGCTCCCGTCCACGCAGTGCTCGCAGCTGGGCGGCGATGCGCGCTGGCGTGGGCAGGCAATCCCGCCACGCCGCGGCGCCGGTTGCCACGAAGCCCCAGCCCACGCGCAACAGCGCAGCTGCCCCCGCCCAGTAGCCCAGCCACTGGTGCCAGTCCTCGCCTTCTTCGGTGAAGAACCAGTTGGCGAAGAACGCGATGGCGAGCGACCAGTGACAGAGCCGGATCAGCGGATCCCAGAGCCGGACTGTCGCCGGCGCGGGCTCAGTCATCGATTTCGGTCTTCACCGCCTTGCCCGAGACGGGGTCGAAATAGATCTCGACCTTGCGACCTTCCTTGTCCCAGCCGTAGATCTCGTAGCAGTTGCCGTCGGTGACCTTGAAGACCTTGATCTTGTACCCCTGGGCCTTCAGGTCTTCCTGGAACTTGCCCTGGTCCTGCCACTGGGAGGCGTCCGCAGTTGTGCACTCGGGACCGGCGTAGGCGAGGGGGGCGAACAGGGCGAGGCTGAGCAGCAGGCGGCGCATGGGAGTTCCTCCGGTGTGGTCAGGGTACGTAGGTTGAACGTTCGGGCGACGGCATTCTAGGCGGATCACCGCCCAGAAGATCCAGCGGTGCAGTCGGTATCTTCTCCGACAAACGATAATCATTCTCATTGACATATGCGAATCGTTCGCTCACCCTTCGCCCGTGCTGCACTTCGGGGACTTGCCTGTGAACCGCGTCTTCCTGCTACTCGCCATCGCCCTTTTCGGCGTCTCACAAGTCGGGTTCGCACAGTCCGCCTCAAATTCGGCCGTGCAGCCGCCTGGCGCGGCGCAGGGACGCAGCGCTGCCGAGGCCGAGCTCGAGATCGTGACTGTCCTCGGGCGCCGTGAACGGCTCGCCGGCATACCGGGTTCCAACGCCGTCATCGATGCCAGCGAACTGGCCGAGACCCATGTGATGACCACCAGCGAGGCCCTGCGCAAGGCGGCCGGGGTGAACGTTCGGGACGAAGAGGGCTTCGGCTTGCGGCCCAACATCGGGATGCGTGGCCTGAATCCCACCCGCTCGACCAAGACCCTCCTGCTGGAGGACGGGATCCCGCTGGCGTACGCCCCGTATGGTGACAACGCGAGCTACTACCACCCGCCTATCGACCGTTTTGCCCGCATAGAGGTGCTGAAAGGCGCCGGCATGAATCTCTACGGCCCCCAGACCATCGGCGGCGTCATCAACTACATCACGCCCACACCCCCCGAGGAACGCGAAGGCCTGCTCCGCTTCACCGGCGGCAACCGCGGCTATGCCAACACCCACGCAAGGATCGGCGGATCCGGCCTTCTGCTCGACCTCGTCGACAAGCGCGGTGACGGCGCTCGTGACAACCTCGACAGCACCTTGCACGACTACAACGCAAAGTACCTGGGCCAGTTCGGGGATGCGCATACCGTGATCCTGCGTGCCAACCGCTACGAGGAGGAGTCAGACCTCACCTACTCCGGTATCACCGATGCGGAGTTCCACGCCTTTGGCGACCGCTACAACCCCTTCGACAACGACACCTTCAAGGCGCATCGCAACGGGCTGTCCCTCTCGCACGACTGGAGCCTCGCCTCCGGCGTGGACCTCACGACCAGTGTTTACTGGAGCGAGTTCTCGCGGGACTGGTGGCGTCAGGCAAGCACTACCTCCGACTCGCAGTGCAACGCCGTGATTTATCAGGTGGCGGGTGTCGCGCTCAATTTCGCGCAGGCGCGCGCCGCAGGTTATGCGGTCGATCCCGACGACTGTGCCTCGCACCAGGGCCGCCTGCGCGATTACCGCAGCTTTGGCATCGAGCCGCGCCTGCGCGTGGAGCACACGTTCCTGGGTCTGGACTCCGAACTGGTCGCCGGGTTCCGCGCGCACGGTGAGAGCCAGCACCGCAAGCAGGTGAATGCCGCCTCGGCCGAGGGCAAGACGGGCACCCTGGTCGAGCGCAACGAACGCGAGACCACGGCCTATGCCGCGTTCGTCCAGCAGTCGGTGTCCTTCGGCGCCCTCGAAATCTCCCCCGGCATGCACTTCGAGCGCATCGACACCACGCGCGACAACGAGCTTGCCGGCTCCGATGGGCGCGCCAATCTGGACGAGTGGCTCCCGAGCCTCGGCTTCAGTTACCTGGCGTCGGATCGCCTGACCGTTTTCGGTGGGCTGCACCGCGGCTTCGCGCCGCCGCGCACCGAAGACCTGATCGACAACTCGGGCGTGGTCACCGACGTGAGCCCGGAGGAGAGCCTGAACGCCGAGTTGGGTTTGCGTTACACCGCCGAGGACGGCTCGCGGTTCGAGGCCACGGCCTTCCGTAATGGCTTCGACAACCAGATCGTGGTCGGTTCTATCGCCGGCGGCAGCACGCCGCTGGCCGAGGGAGAGGCGCTCTACGAGGGGCTCGAGGTGTCGGCCTACACGAGCCGTGATGATGCGCTTGGGCCCGGGTGGTCGCCTTTCGCGCAGTTCGCCTGGACCTGGCTGCCGACGGCGGATATCCGCAGCCCTTTCACGCGGGTCGATACGGGCGTCGCGGTGCCGGGTGCAGAGGACGGCAACCGCCTTCCTTATGCGCCCGAACACCTGCTGACCGCGAGCGTGGGCCTGCGCATGCCTGCCGGCTTCGACGTGCATCTCGAGATGGTGTACGTGGATGAGCAGTTCGCCGATTTTTCCAACACCCGGCAGGCTCCTATCGGCGGCAACGGACAGATCGGGCGTATCGATGACTACCTGATCTGGAATGTGGCGGCCAACTGGAATGTACCGGGGCAGCGTTTCTCGTTTTTCGTGACGGTCAAGAACCTGGGCGACGAGAGCTACATCGTGGACCGTACGCGTGGCATACAGACCGCGCCCCCGCGCTTGCTGCAGGCAGGGGCGGAATTCCGGCTCTGATCGCGCTCAGAAGCCCAGTTCGCGCTGAGCCTCGGCCATGTCGAAGTAATCGCGCCACGCGAGGATCTTGCCCTCACGCAGTTCGAACACGCCCATCACGCGCAGCGCAGCCCAGCGCCCGTTGGCGAGCTTGAAGCGGTCGGTGCGCTCGTTCATCACGATGCCGGTGGCGGGGTTCTCGGCCTGCTGGTGCACCACGAACTCCACGTCCTGCGCCATGCCGAGGAATCCGCCGATCATCGCGCGGATGGCCTCCGTGCCGCGGTTGGGCGGGTCCATTGGCACGTTCGTGTACACGGCGTCCGGCGCGAAGAAGGACATGATGCGCTCCAGGTCTTTCGCGCCCCATGCCGCGATGAAGTCGTCGATGATCGCGCTGTTGCCTGCCATGCCTGCATCTCCGGGTGATATGGTTCGGGCGCGAGACTAGCATCCCTGCGCTCTCGCGCCAGCACCCTCCGGAGAGCCTCATGAGCACCGGCCGTTGCCTCTGCGGTGATATCCGCTTCGAGACCCGCGCCACGCCGGCGTGGATCGCCTACTGCCACTGCGCGAGTTGCCGTCGCCACACCGCCTCGCCGGTGGCGTGTTTCGTCAATGTGCCTGTGGCTGCCGTGCGGTTCAGCGGCGAGCGGGCGCGCTATGTCTCCTCGCCCGGGGTGACGCGCAGCCACTGCGCGCGCTGCGGCACACCGATCGGTTATGAAACGGCGAAGCGCCCCGAGGAAATCGATCTCTACGTGAACGTGTTCGATCACCCGGAGGCGTTTGCGCCCGGGTTGCACGTCTTCGAGGCCGAGCGCTTGCCCTGGTTCGATACCGCTGATCGCCTGCCCCGCGCGGCCGATGGCGGGCCGGCTGTGTCGCCACCGAGCCGCCTTGGCGGTTTCATCATCGACTGCAGGACGGACGATCTCTGGTCCGCTGCGCGTTTCTGGGGTGAGGCACTGCGCCTTCCGCTCGCCGAACTGCCGGGCGCGGAGGGGCAGAGCTATGTGAGGCTCGAGAGCCGCGACCTGCACATCGAGGTGCAGCGCGTGGCGCATCCGAGCCGGGTGCATCTCGACATCGAGGCGGCGGATGTAGAGGCCGAGGCGCAGCGGCTGGAGGCCCTTGGTGCCGCACGCGTGGCAGCCGTGCACGACTGGATCGTGATGCAGGCCCCGGACGGGCAGCGGTTTTGCGTGGTGCCCCAGGCCGGTGTGTGAGAAACAGCAGTCGGGGGCATGGCCCCCTCCTACGGGGATGCGGGTGGCTGTACGGGGGTGCGGGTTGTCGCGGGCATGGCCCCCTCCTACGGGGCT